>JAJSZP010000124.1 GCA_030262775.1 Deltaproteobacteria bacterium
CAGTAATTGTGAAAAGTCTTTGTTTTTCATGGCTTCCTCCTTTTCGGAATATATCAAAAAGATAGGAATCATTGATTAATTTTCAATATTTAAAGGGAACATAGCCTTTAATAATGCCTTTGAATCGCAAAAGGTTCCCTGTATGCCGTTCGGAGGTGGTGATGAATCTCTCTCGTACTCTTGCATCAATCTGGTCGAATGTGTTGCAAATGCGGATAATTTGAACCGTTGGAATGCAACATGACCAAGACCTATATTACAAGAAGCCAAAGTATTTTGGATATCTTGATTATTGGGATCACTGTTTAGCTGCTCTTTCGAGACGGCAATACAGCGGGCGAAAGCATTGTTTGCATCATTCAGTCCACGTTTCGCTATCACCATGTTTTCGACAAGGGACTGCACCGGAGCAGAAATGCATACCCTATGCTGGGTCTTTTTAGGATCGTTGTGAAAGGAAAACTGCACGACTCCTACAACAAGCGGGTAAAGCTTGGTTGCGGCAACGAACATTTCCTGCTTTAAGGAAACCTCGCCGAGTTTGGAGAGTACAAACGTCCATTCTGGCTCTACGCTAAGAATGTCCTCGTAATAGGCGCGAGCATCGAGAAGTTTTCCAACGCTTTCTTTTACAGTTGCAACCTTAAGCAAAGGCTGGAGTTCGAGCCGGTTGCGCTTTTTGTCCACGGCTTTTTGGTCCTTAATGCTCTTCAGAACGCTTTCTCGTTGGCTCGCCGCGTAATCAATGGCAGCATCTAATCCTTCTTCTTTCCAAACTCGCCTAAACTCTGCAGATGTGGGCGCGATCGTTCCAGTTTCATCTATATCCAACAGTCTGGCTAAGATACTATTCAAATCTGCTAGCGCAGCGTTGTAGTCGGAATCTATTTCTTTGATAGTGGCGTTACGTTCTTTCGCTTCTGCTATTTTTTTTGCGTCGTCGCGTCTTTCTCGATGCGCGTTATCAAGCTTCGATAATAGCTGTGCTCTATATAGTGCGTTGCCGTTTTCGGTCAGTTGCTCAATTTTTGATACGGCCTGTTTGATGGTCTTCAAATCGGTTTCGTCCGGCGGACTTAGGAAATTGTAGATGTAGCTTGCGAGCACTCCTGTTATGACAGTAAGACAAATCGCGCCAAGCCCTATAGTCGGGTGGTTCAGAGCAGGCCTCCAAAGATGACCAAGTTTTATACGCATATCCGTCGTCCTTTGCCTTATGCCCAACGTGCGAGTTACCTGCACCAAAAGCAATGAGAACTTGGCAAAAGCGACGTTTACTCTGAAATGGCTAAAGAAAAAAACGCGCGGGCTTTTGGTGTCAGGTGCACTAGCTGGTTCGGCCCAGCGGTGCTGTCTATCGACCACGTCCGAAGTGCGGAGTCGTCATTCGCCGACGCTCAACGATCCCGGCACACAGCTCACACAACCGCTGACGGTCTGGGGTGGTCTGTTGCTTCACCAAGTGCCCCCTCCAACTCATAACTCGGGAGTCAGTTAGTCCTTAATGACCAGCGCAGCTGGTACCGAGCTCGAATGTAAGCGAGTGACAACTCAAACCCGGTGGTGTGCGATCTGTTGCAGCCTTAAGTCCGCGATCTCAAAACTCGTTTTGTCTTCGCTCACTGGGCGCTAAACCAGCTAACACGGATAGCCGCACCTGCAGTAGCCTGAGCCGCCTTCGTAGTGATGGAGCTCACCTCCACAGGTACATCCGGACGAACTAGTCGAGTCAGACCTCATAGAACTCGCATATTCCGAGCCTTGAGCCCCTTTGAGCGCGTTCGGTCGATCATGTACAGCGGTTGTCTTCTCGGCGGTTGCTGCGTCTATAGACGTAGGCTCTGGGTGCGACCGGAGCTTCCGCAGAACTAGGATAAGCAGTAGCACTAGTAGCGCTGCTGCTACGAGAAGTAAGGGTAGTTTTTCCATGGATTTCACCTCATGTCAGTTGTTGCCGAACGACACGGATAACCTGATGAAAAAGCAAACAAAATATGGCTAAAAAGCGAAGAAAGATTGATAAACAACAAAATTTGTAGAAACCAAAAAACGGCCAGGCTTTTTCAGTCAGAGTTCATCCTTTTGTTATGTGCTCAATGATTGCCTTTGTATCTTGAAAATCTTCACTATAAATATGTGCAGAAATAATATATAAATAAAAATTGCCCATTTTGGCACCCACATTTTTAGCCACATTTTCAAATACCTCTGAGAGAGCTAAAATATTTCCAGGTTGACTACCATAAATATTTTGGCTCCTGTATACAGCAGTCATGTTCAACTTATCATTTCGTATTTTACAGTCGATCAGAGAAAGACAAGTAGGTTTTAAATCTTGAGGTGTATGTAAAGATATGGTGGCAGATTTTGACTCTCGCTTTTCCAATAACATTTTTATGATTTTATTTACTTGATCAATACCTTGATTGCAATATAGACACGCTCCATAACTTACATCAAATGGCTTAACTATATCCATTGATTTATGTTTTTTATGCATCAACTTAATTCTTTCCTGATTTGCGTATTTTGAAATAATTGGATCTGTTCTGGAAATTGAATTGATTTTTATGTCCAAATTACAAACTTCTAAAAGAGTTCTTTTTTCATCATTAACAGTTTGGCCATCTCGCATTACTTTGCTTAAACATTCAACCCATGCGATACCCAAAGTTGGTGCGTCAATAGTAAACATAAACTATCCTATAACCTCAATTTCATCAATATGATCAACTAGTTTGATGTATTTTAATTGCTGTTTTCTGATGAAGTTGTTTGTGGAAAGATATTCAATAAAACAAGACATTTTTTGTCCTACTATAACTACTGGTTTTTTGTCCTCGACAATTGCCTCAACCCATGAAATGAACATTTCTTCAAGTGTTCCGATCTGCCCAGGTAAAACAATTATCACGTCAGCATCAAGCATTTCGATGATACGTTCATTTTTATTTGGCTTGACAATAATGTGGCTATTATAATTATTTGGTTTTTTCTTTCTATCAATAGTATGGCCTTCTACCCCAACGCCTATAACAATTCCTCCCCCTTCTCTACATCCTTTTGCGCTAGCCTCCATGGTGCCACCATAGGAGCCATTTTTTAAAATAAATCCTTTTAACCCTATTTTTTTGCCAAGTTCATAAGCTTGCTTATATTCATCTTCAGTCGGGTGACTAGCTCCAAACAATGTTATTATCATGCATCCCTCTCGCAATGATCACTATCTGTAAATTCTTTACTTTTGCCAGTTTTAAAATATATCAATATCCCAATAGATTCAAAAATAAATAAGGCAATAAAATGATACAGAGAAAAAATTTTATTGTTAAGCAATCCAAATGTTCCTGTTGTATAATAGAGAGTACTAACGCTATAAAAAATTAAAAAAGTAATTGTTCCAGATGAGAAAATGTAACGCTCTTTTGGATAACTCATATTAGTTGGCAAATTAACAGACCATTCATGATTAGCAGTGATACTATTATTATATAATTTTCGAAAATTATTGATCGCCCTTGCACATCTCATTAGATTGTCATCGTTTTCAACGAATTGAAACAGTGGCAAGAGCATTCCAACACCAGTTATCAGTGCAACAAGGTATATTATCGGAGGGATTGCATTCAGGTTAGATAAAGCATCTAATGATAAATTTTTCGTTGAAATTAATGAGATAATAACAAGGTAAGGAGCAATAATAAAGTATGTAGTAAATCTAAACAGTTGATTCTTTCTTGCCAAGTTATCGGCATAGGTTTTATACACGTTCTCGAAATCCACTTGCAATAGCGATTCATACAAACTCATGATAATCCTTTTCGGCTATTAACACATAACGGTTGAATTCAGCGGGTTTGAGGATTTGCAGCACCCAAATTGGAATAACCACAGAAATAAATTAACACCAATGACCTTCGGGAAACCGTCGAGGTAGCAAATCCGCTGCAATGATTTGTTATACCAAATTTACCGCATACTTGAATCCACCTCTGGGAAGAACCCTGAAAATTCGTCTGGCATTTTAATTATCAAAGCCGACTTTCCTTTTAACTCACCCGCTGTTACAACAACATTAACTGTTCGTTTTCCATGTTCAGGAACTGCAGTATATTCATATGAATACGTTTTTCCGTGGGCGTGTTGAGCCATAGTCTCAGCAGGCTTTCTCATTTCTCATTCTCCAAGTTCTTTTTTTCCAGAACATTGAACATTGTGTTAATCGGATGGAAAAGCGCATCAGCAATTCCTGCGCCTAGCCATGTATCCCAATTTTTCTTAAAAACCCCTCTCGATTCACTATCAACGGCCAAGAAGCCAATGCACCCAATCTCGTCAAATGCAAAATACCTGTTCTTTTTTTGTTGTATCGGCCAAACGATTGCGCTTCTATAGGGCAATGTCCATCCTTTGCAGCGCATGCGCTCATACCAACTCATTTCCTTATTTGGCTCGCCATACACTTTGAAACTACTCGTCTTGTAAATTCTTCTTTCTATCAAATTATTACAAAAGAAACAGCTCTGACCTGGTTGCTTTTCATCATAGAGCAATTCAAAATCTTCATTTTCCTCAATTGCGTCTTTGTTATCTTCAAATCGCTGTATGTCTGTTTCAAAATTGTGTTCGTATGAATCGGCATCTCTCGCAAGGGTGCGTACAAATAATTTTCCATCTTTCTCATAAATGGTTTTAATGGTTGCTCTACAACGTGTACCAGTAAGCATCGAGTAAATTGTTGCCACGCCATCGAGGATTTTAATATATCCATTTGTTGCTGCCGTAAAAATGTGCTTTTTATCCTTTTCAGTCAAGCTGGCTGGATCAATATCATTAAGAAAAGTCTCAATATCCCGTGTGGTATGAAAACAAAAATGATGCTTCTCTGTGATATTTGCGTACTTCTCCTTTCGAGATGACATGATTTCCCTAACCACAAGAAATATTAGGAGCAAAATAAAACCAACACTCACAGTCGAAGTGAGGATGATTTCAAACCACTCATCGGAAAACCCCATAAACCTATTAAGGGAAAATACGATAAGCAGTGGCGCGGCAATTGAGCCGAAAAACGCGCCAATCTCCTTAATTCTCAGCTTTGATATTATTTCCTGTGAAGTGCTTTTCGCTTCGCTATTCATCATGGTCCTTTTGTCTAACAGGCATAACGTCCCGCATCACCTACAAGCAGGGAAACGGGCATTTGTAAATGCTACGTTTTCCTCAAACTTGGCAAATGTCACAGCTGCCCGACCCTGCTTGTTAGAGTGTATGCGGTTGTTGGGCAAAGTTAATCCTCATCATTTCTTTTTTTAAGCATAGTAGTTCTAATTAATGTAAATACCAAAGAAGCAATCATCGACGCCAATATTCCGAGAAAAAAAGAAACTGCTCTATCTTGCCACATTTTATTTTTTACTCTTCCTTCCTGTAATGCAAATACTGTATCAATCACTTTTCGATCAGCCTCTACAATTGGTTTAAGCTTTTCATGTTCATCTTTTAGTTTATTTATAACATTCTGAGATTCAGTAAGTTTTTGCTTTTGGGAGGCAACAAACTCATTCAGTTTGACTAAACTCTGCTCGACGTTTTCCAAGGATTCTAACTGGGTAGAGTAAGATTCTAAAGTGTCTTGTTTTACCTTATCGGCAGTTATATTCGCAGTTATCGATATTATGATTCCTACTATAAATACCCTAAATCCGCTAAATATCCACTCCTCGTTTTTCTTAAACCAGTCTGAAAACGGAATTCTTGCAATTAAACTGCCTAATTTCGATGTGGCTGGAGGGATCTGTGATGAAAAGATATTTATAGCGAGTGCCACAATAAAGATACCAATACCACTAAAAAGCCATTCTTTATTTTGAAGCAACCACTCTAACAAAATCAACAATCTCCATTTAAAATGTAAAAGACTTTAGAATGCCCAACGACACGGATAACATGCTGAAAAAGCCTATAAAAACATTGTTAAAAGCCAAAGCAGTTCAATAAATACCAAAGTTGCAAAAACCAAAAAATGCCCCGGCTTTTTCAGTCAGAGTTAATCCGATGGTTAGCCGGTCATTCCCATATAAGTATAATTCTCATTGGTTTTAACGCGTGTACAATAATATGAAGGTTCGAGATAGCGTTTTTGTCTGGATGTTGTCCTGTCTCTGCATACTTGCCCGCAATTTCAGCCAATGCCCTGGCTTTCGATGATTCATCCTTGATTGTTTTGGTTATTTCGAGCGCTTGAGATAGTAACTGAGCAGCCTTCTCCTTTTGCCCTGCCTCTGCATACTTAGCAGCAATTTCAGCCAATGCCCTGGCTTTCGATGATTTATTCTTGATTGTTTTGGCTATTTCGAGTGCTTGCGTAAATTGCCCTGCCTCCGCATACTTGCCAGCAATTTCAGCCAATGCCCCGGCTTTCAATGATTCATTCTTGAT
Source organism: Deltaproteobacteria bacterium (assembly GCA_030262775.1). GTDB lineage: Bacteria > Desulfobacterota > Desulfobacteria > Desulfobacterales > ETH-SRB1 > B13-G4. The sequence goes on from JAJSZP010000124.1 coordinate 6,442, forward strand.
TGTTTTGGCTGTTTCGAGTGCTTGCGTAAATTGCCCGGCTTCTGCATACTTGCCTGTAATTTCAGCCAATACCATGAATTTATAGAATTCACCCTTGATTGTTTTGGCCGTTTCGAGTGCTTGCGTAAATTGCCCGGCCTCTACATACTTGCGTGCAATTTTAAACAATGGTCCGGTTTTCAAAATTTCAAGCTTGATTGTTTTGGCTATTTCGAGCGCTTGAGATAGTAGCTGGGCAGCCTTCTCCTTTTGCCCTGCCTCGGTATATTTGCCTGCGATTGCAGCCAATGCGCTGACTCTCGATGATTCATTCTTGATTGTTTTGGTTATTTCGAGTGCTTGAGATAGTAACTGAGCAGCCTTCTCCTTTTGCCCTGCCTCTGCATACTTGCCCGCAATTTCAGCCAATACACTGACTTTTGATGATTCATTCTTGATTGTTTTGGCTATTTCGAATACTTGAGATAGTAGCTGATCAGCCTTCTTCTTTTGTCCGGCCTCTACATACTTGCCCGCAATTTCAGCCAGGCAGATGGTGGAATTCTTGATTGTTTTGGCTGTTTCGAGTGCTTGCGTAAATTGCCCGGCCCCTGCATATTCGACCGCAATTTCAGCCAATGCTAAGGTTTTATATAATTCATTCTTGATTGTTTTGGCTATTTCGAGCGCTTGCGTAAATTGTCTGGCCTCTGCATACTTGCCCGCAATTTCAGCCAATACCCTGGATTTCGATGATTCATCTTTGATTGTTTTGGCAACAAGCAATGCGCAAGAAAGAGGTTTTTTTTCAGCTTCAGCCAATGGCCTTAAAGAATCTTCTATTTTTTTAAACTTACTTAGAGTTAAACCTGATATTCTTGTTTGGCCAGACATTAGACTAACAGCAACATTAGAAGATGCGTATTTAGAACAGATACGTTCAACTTTTTTCTTTGCATTTTTATACGATTCAAGTGCTTCTGAATAACTTCCTGCCTCTGTCTTTACTCTTTGCATAAGCTGAGAAGCTTCTACATATAACTCATTTGCCTTTTCATCAGGGTCAGTAGAACACGCAGAAAAAATAGAAACGATAATAATAAAATAGAAAATTGAAAGGATGCGATTTTTCATGTTTTGTATCTCCTTTTGCAGGCTAACGGCAAGGATAACCTGATGAAAAAGCAAACAAAATATAGCTAAAAAGCGAAAAAAGATCAATAAACAACAAAATTTGTAGAAACCAAAAAACGGCCAGGCTTTTTAAGTCAGAGTTCATCCTTTCGGTAAATGTCAAGCAAGTTGTCGCCTAAATCTGAAAAAAAGATGATTACATTCCATCACTTTTTTTCCACATCATTACATCGTTATAAAAAACATCATAGGCCCGCA
>JAJSZP010000125.1 GCA_030262775.1 Deltaproteobacteria bacterium
GTTTGGGCTCAATCAATGGATTAAAATTACATGAGGAGCCGTATACGCACCCGTACGTACGGTTCTGTGGGCAGACGGAGGCTTTTTATAGCCTCCTCTGACCCGATAATTCCTTACGCAAAAATGGATTGCTTCGTTGCTCTGCTCCTCGCAGTGACAGAAAAATGCTACTCTGTGAAATTAATTATCTGAAAATCTATACCTGTTTAATCGGCTTTAATACCAAGCTCTTTTTCCTTCTCAGCTACCGCCAGCCTTGTCTTTATAGCAGTATCAGGAATCAGGCTCATGGAATCAATTCCACACTCTACAAGAAAAGTGGCAAATTCAGGAAAATCACTGGGAGCCTGGCCGCAAATACCAATTTTCTTCCCGCGGCGCTTGGCCACATCAATAACCATGCGAACCATAGTTTTAACCGCTTCGTTTCGTTCATCAAAAATGTGAGCCACAAGATCCGAATCCCGGTCCAGCCCCAGGGTCAACTGGGTCAGGTCATTGGAACCAATGGAAAATCCGTCAAAGACATCGCTGAAAGCCTCGGCTGAAATTACGTTACTTGGGATTTCGCACATTACATATACTTCCAGCTCATTTTCGCCCTGAACAAGCCCGAATTCCTTCATAACCTCTATTACTTTACGGCCTTCCTCAGGAGTACGGCAGAAAGGAACCATCAGTTTGATATTGGTAAGTCCCATATCATTCCTGGCCTTGAGCAAAGCGTTACATTCAAGTTCAAAGGCAGGTTTGTATTTCTCATCATAATAACGAGAGGCTCCACGCCAGCCAATCATGGGATTGCTTTCATGCGGCTCATACAGAGTACCGCCTACCAGATTTGCATACTCATTGCTTTTAAAATCTGATAATCGTACAATCACATCCTTAGGATAAAAACCTGCGCCAATACGACCAACGCCTTCGGCCAGTTTATCAATAAAGAACTGTTTCTTGTCATCCGGGTAAGCAGTAGTAAGAGCTTCAATTTTTTTTACAATTTCTGCGATCTTGTCATCACCTGCATTGGCCTTTGTTTTTAGATCGTCGAAATAATAAAGAGCCAGGGGATGAATACCAATATGAGAATTAATAATAAATTCCTCCCTGGCCAGGCCTACGCCCTCATTGGGTATCTGGCACTCAGTAAATGCCTTTTCGGGCATACCAACGTTCATCATTATCTTTGTCTTTGTGGGAGGCAATGTATCAAGATCCAGTTTATCTATAACAAACTTCAAAAGCCCCTCATATATGTTACCTGTTTCACCTTCAGCACATGAAACAGTCACCTCGCTTCCGTTTTCTATTAATTCGGAACCATCTACAGTGCCGACTACACATGGAATTCCCAGTTCACGTGAAATTATTGCAGCATGGCAGGTTCTTCCGCCGCGGTTGGCAACTATGGCACTTGCTATTTTCATGATTGGTTCCCAGTCAGGATCGGTCATGTCAGTAACCAGCACTTCACCTTTCCTGAACTCGTGAATATGGGCTGAATCCTCAATTATATGCGCTGCCCCCTGACCTATCATAGCCCCAACAGCCTGTCCTGATGCAATGACTTTGCCTTTTTCCTTCAGCACGTAAGTTTCAAGAACTCTTTTTGATGAACTTTGTGAATGCACGGTTTCCGGCCTTGCCTGTAGAATATAAAGATTGCCGGTCCCTGTGTTAACACCGTCACCGTCCTTGGCCCATTCAATGTCCATGGCTTTTTGATAATGATCTTCGATAATACAGGCCCATTTTGCCAGTTGGATAATTTCATTATCGCTTAATATATAGCTTCCCCGCTCATCAGGAGTGGTATCTATATTTTTGACTGTTCTTTCGTCATTGGGATCTGAACTATAAATCATTTTAAGTTCTTTACTTCCCACCCTCTTGCTGACAATTGGCCGTTTTCCTTCTTTAAGGGTGGGCTTGAACACGTAATATTCATCGGGATTAACAACGCCAAGCACTACGTTTTCGCCAAGTCCCCAGGAACCGGTGATAAAAATCGCATCCTCAAAACCACTTTCTGTGTCAATTGAAAAAATGACGCCGGATGAAGCCGCATCACTGCGAACCATTTTCTGAACGGCAATGGAAAGGTAAACATCAAACTGTCCAAATCCCTTGTCATGGCGATAGGAAATTGCGCGGTTGGTAAACAGGCTTGCAAAACATTTCCGGCAGTTTTCAATAAGGGCATCCACACCTCTGATATTAAGAAAAGACTCCTGTTGACCTGCAAAAGAAGCGTCCGGTAGATCTTCCGCTGTAGCCGATGATCTAACCGCCACATCCACATTTGAATCATATTCCTCTTCCATTTTTTTATAGGCCTCAACAATAGCCTGCCTCAGGTCATCGGGGACCTCGGCATTTCTGATTATGCCTCTGATCTTCTTGCCGCGTTCCTGAAGATTTTTCATATCATGGGTATCAAGCCCCGCCAAGGCCTCTATTACATCATTTTCAATTCCCGCGGTTTTAATCAAATGCTTGTAAGCATAAGAAGTGATGGCGAAACCATGAGGAACAGCAACGCCTTTAGAAGTTAGTTTCTGATACATCTCGCCCAATGAGGCATTCTTGCCGCCAACCAAGGCAACATCCCCGATTGAAATTTCATCAAACCAAAGAATAAATGCCTTATCATGTTTATCTGCCATCTTTATCTCCTAATCAGCTTTTTAGGTTAATTTGTTAATATAATACAAAATAATACCAATAGCCAACCACTAAAATTTATTTATATCTAAACCAATCCATAAGTGTCAATATTAACCTTTGAGACCTTTGCAAAACATAACTTTTTGCCCAATTGCGGCGCTTAAATGCGCACCAAAGATCACGATTAAATTAATGATATAAATCAACGTCATAAAAGAGATCAGCGCTCCCAACGATCCATAAACCAGATTATATCTTGATAGCCCGCTGCTGAGATACCAGCTAAAAACAGATGTGGCTGCCCATTCGGCAATTATAGCAAAGATAGCTCCTCCAAAAGCCTCAGACCATCTAACTTTTGTTTTCGGCACCCACCGGTAAAGGATCATAAGAGTCATACAGATGAATATATAAATAATAATATTTGAAAAAATTGGCCTGAAATATGAAATATTAACGCTGCCTGTCAATTGTATATTCCAGCTAACTATAAGATGAATTGCTGCCTTTGCCAGAAAAAAGAACGGCAGTAATACTACAAGAAAAACTATTATTAAAAAAGCGGTTAGCCTGGCCCTGAAAATATTTTGCACCGGCGCATCAATCCATGCCCTGTTCAAATTATGCACAAGAGTGGTAAAAACACCGGTTGCAGCCCACACCAGTGCAATCAAACCTGTAATTCCGAAAGCCCCGCGAGCCTGAAGGATTTGCTGCATATTAGTACTTATTATCCGGTGGGAAGCGACAGGAAAAAATTTGAGAACTGTTTCCAGTATTTTTTCCTGAACATGTAAGTTTTCTAAAAAAAAGCTGTTTGCTGCAACAATTATTAAAATAACAGGAAAAAGCGAGAATAATGTATAAAATGCCATGCTTGCAGCGGCTTCTGGCGCATGCTCCTGACCAAATCTTTTTAAAGCATACCTCATTAATTTTAAAAAACAAGTAAAGCTGGAATTAATTGTTTTTAACCTGTTTTTATCCACAATTTATTCTCGTAACAATGTATCTACAGACTTTTCAGATAATTAATTTCACAAGGCCAGAAGGAGGAAGGCGTATTAGTTATACGTCGACGACTGATAACGCAGTGAAATTATTTATCTGAAAGTCTGTAAACGTTTTTTGAGCTCCTGATAATCGGTTTTACCTGTCCCCAGAACCGGTATTTCATTCAATTTAATAACATGCCTTATATTGTGAAGAGCGCTGAGACCGGCATCGCGAAGGCAGGAATTTACCGCCACCCGATCTGTATCCTTAACCGTAAATAATATCAACTCGGGATTTTCCTCACTGGGCGTTGCCTCAACTGCGATTATAGGGCCATCGTCGTCATCACCTGCAAAGTGTGGCACTAAGACCTCTTCTATAGCGGGCAGTGAGATCATCTCACCTCCAAGCTTAACAAAGCGTTTCAAGCGACCGCAAAAGGTTAAAACTCCATCAGCATCTTCGGATACAAGATCGCCGGTTTTGTACCATTCTTTGCCTTTATACTCAACAAAGGGAGATTCTCCGTCATAGTTCAGGTAACCGCTGAATACGCTTGGTCCGCGCACCAGAAGCATCCCGGCTCTGTTCCTGCCGACTTCTTTACCGGTATCAACATCAATAATGACATGTTCAAGCGATGACATTACCCTGCCGATCGTATATGGTTTTGGCGCGTTTTCCATGTTGAAGGATACAATCGGCGAACATTCAGTCACACCATAACCTTCGAGAAGTTTTATATTCAGGCGATGTTCATTTATGGACTCATACACTGCGGCCGGACATTTTTCAGCACCGCTGATGACAAGCCGTAAGGTTTGAAGTTGTCTGCTGCTTGATGCTTTCACGATGCCATTTAAAAATGTGGGAGTGCTGACCACTATCGACGCCCTGTATTCCCTTATTAAACGCGCAATAGTAGCAGCCTCGGTAGGATTGGGATTATATACTGTATGAATACCCATAGATAAAGGAAGTACAATTGTTGCTGTAATGCCGAATGAATGGAATGGAGGCAGAAGGCCAATTAAAACATCCTTTTCCCTGACGGTTGCCATTGAAGAGATGTCCCGAATATTTGTCATTATATTGCTGTGTGAAAGCGGTACAGCTTTTGGCAGGCCTTCTGAACCACTGGTAAACAGAATTACAGCGGTATCAGTCATCTTTGGATGTTTTAAAGATGACCAGGATAGCCGGCTCTTTAACCAGGCTGATATTTTGGATTTGTACGAATTTTTTTTGCGAAGATCTTCAAGAAATACAAAATTGTCATTCAATTGCTCCAGGTTTATTCCCTGCATTGAAAGCCTGTTAACCAGTACATTAGCAGTCAATACATTATTTACGCCAATAAGATTAAGCGAATGCAGCATATTGCGAGAGCCGACTGTCCAGTTAATCATAACCGGTATTTTGCCGGCAAAAAGGGTGGCCAGATAGACTGTTGTGGCTCCCACCGATGCCGGTAGCATAATTCCTACATGGCCGCCGGGTAATGCCTTTATCATGGGCTTAAGCACCATAATTGCAGCAATAAGATCGCTATATGTCTTTTCGCCGCTTACCTGATCTGCGATGATAAGTTTGGAAGGATTCCGCCTTGCCTGGTTTAAAAAAACTTCAGTTATCGTATTTCCTTCTGCTACGGTTAGCTGAGTGTTTGAGGAAGGTTCTCTAATCCACTTCTGACTCGCGGGTTTCAATGGCACAGTATCAGATGACACTCCCCTGCCCATTGCAGCCAGCATTACATCCCCGACAGTGTTCAATGAATCAGTATCAACCTGAGAAAACCCGAATTCCTTTTCCAGCCATGCAATTACTTCTGCAACGGCAAGGCTGTCCAGCCCAAGGTCATACGCCAGACGATGGTTTTTTTTTATATCTGCCTGTTCTGTAATTTGCCTTAAAAATTCAATAACCAGTTTTTGTGTAGTTTCAGGGACAGCATTGGTTTTCCAATTGATCTTTACATGCTCCGGCTCAGGACATATTCTAACATCACCCTTCTCATAGAAAAGATATGGGACATGGGTATTTCGGGAAGCATCGGCATTATAAAAATCCTCCAAAAAACGGTTCATAGTAATCCGGTCTGCTGTGCGGGGAAAGTTTTTTGGTTCGACAAATTCAATTTGTACCGGCCTGCGCGGCATGAAAAACAAGCCGTTAAGGAAAAGATACTTTAAACCTTGTTTAAGGCTAAACAGAAGATCCGGGTTTTTGCCTGAAGCCCAGCTAAAACTGCTTCCCCATAAACCATTCTGACGCACCAGAACCAAACGGAGATCCGGAATCTGTTCCAGAATCAGTTTGACTGCGCTGGTTGCCCGGATTTTTTCCATGCGACTCCTTTTGAGGCGGCCCGCAGGGTAGAGCAAGAAATTTCCGTTGCTTCGAAGATGTTCAATGCTTTCCGAAAGCACTTCTTTAATAACTGTGGAAGCAGCACGTCCTGTTCTATGAATATCAGGGATCAACTTTGCCCCAAAGCGTTTGCTTATCCATGCAATCAGAGGATTGGTTAGCCGGAATTCAACAGCAAGTGACTGAGGCGCAAAATCCTTGTGCAAAATAGAAAGTATGATGGCAGGATCTATCAATGCAGGATGGTTCGGCAAAAAGAGAATGCCGCTTTTTCGCCTTGATTTTATATCATCCAGACCTTTTATTTTGATGCTGTAACGAAGCCTGAGTAAAATTTTAACTAACAGTTCCAGTAAGTTATTAAATAGACTATATTTCTTCATTATCTCTTTTTTCATCTACAAAATATAATAAAGTTCCGCCCGCAATAAAGAATAGCGAAATAGACATAATGCTGACTCTTGATGAAATATCACCGCTGTATCCCATATGTCTGACCATAAGGCCGATTAATCCCATGAAAACAGGGCCGAGTACCGTAGCGAATTTTCCAAGCATATTATAGAAGCCGAAATACTCGGCCGATTTGTCCGCAGGAATTATTTTGGCGTAATAAGAGCGGCTTAATGCCTGAATGCCACCCTGCACCAAACCAATGATAATGGCAAGAATATAAAATTCAGTTTTATTTTCTATAAAACCTGCCCATATGGAAACAAAGAGATAAACTCCAATTGCTATAAAAATTGAGCGTCTGGCGCCTATCTTACCCCCAAGATAACCAAATCCTATGGCTGAAGGAAATCCGACAAATTGTGTGATAAGCAAAGCAACTATTAAATCATTTGATTCAAAGCCTATTGAAATTCCATAATCTACTGCCATACGTATTATTGTGTCCACCCCGTCCATATAAAGCCAGTAAGCCATAAGAAACATAAATATAGGCTTTAGGCGACGGGTCTGATGAAAAGTCTCTTTAAACTGGATAAAACCTGCTTTCACCATATTAACGCTGGATACCGCATCTCTGATCACAGGTTCTTTCACAAAAATAAAGATTGGTATAGAGAAAAATGCCCACCAGGCACCAACGCAGAGGAACGAAAATTTCACAGCTTTTCCAGCATCAGCAAATCCAAATGTTTCAGGCCTGAGGGTCATCCATACATTTAAAGCGAAAAGAAGACCTCCGCCCAGATATCCCAGCGAAAATCCCAGCGCAGAAACAAAATCCATTTTCTTTTTTGAGGCAATGCCGGTTATTAATGAATCATAGAAAATGTTTCCTCCTGAAAATCCGATAGTTGCAAAGACATACAAAACAACGGCTATTGGCCAGTTGCCCTTTGAAACCATATACAGGGACGAAGTCATAACCACGCCCATATAGGCAAAGAACATTAAAAATTTCTTTTTTGATGTCCCCTTGTCGGCAATAGCTCCAAGAATGGGTGCAAACAGAGCCACAAAGATACCGCCAATCGAATTTGCCATCCCCAATCTTGCCGTACTCACCGTGGCATCAACACCCGCACTCCAGTATTGCTTAAAAAAAATCGGGAAAAAGCCGGCCATAACTGTGGTGGCAAAGGCCGAATTAGCCCAGTCATACATGCTCCACCCG
>JAJSZP010000126.1 GCA_030262775.1 Deltaproteobacteria bacterium
ATAGAGGATGATATCAAACTTACAAAAAATATTTCTACTGTACTTGGCGCAAGTTATGACATTCATGATCCAGGGTACGCAAATGGCGGAACTCTTCGTGATAAAGAATACGCCTTTAATCCACAGGCTGGTATAAGCTGGGATGCTGCTGAAAATATGACTTTGCATTTTTCCGTTGGAAGAAAAACCCGGTTCCCGACTCTGCAAGAACTATATTCCGGCCTTTTGGGCAGAAACTCGCCAAATCCTGGCTTAAAAGAAGAAAAAACAGTAAATTATGAAGTCGGGATAGATAAATATCTGCCAGGAAATACTAATATAGGATTTACTCTATTTTACTCGGATATAGATGATCTAATTGTTAAAAAACTAGTCGCCCCTAAGACTGACCAGTATCAAAATATAGGTGAAGCACGGTACAAAGGTCTGGAATTCAGTTTTAAGTCAGGCTATTTCAGGCGACACAATGCAGAACTCCATTACACTTTTCTTGAAGCAGAGGACAGATCTCCAGACAGAACAAGCGATCACCTGGAAGAAAGGCCAAAGCATAAGCTATATGTAAGCGATTTTTACAAAATATATGACTGGCTATTTTTCTTTGCAAAGCTGGAATGGAACTCAAAAAGATATTATGAAGACTCTGATACCAGCCAGTGGCTGACACTTAGCGGCTTTACAACAGTTGATGCTAAAGTAATCGGCAAGGTTACAAAATTTCTGAATATAGAGGCGGGAGCAAAAAATATTTTTGACAAAGAATATGAGTTTACTTCCGGATATCCAAGAGAAGGAAGGACTTTTTTTGTCCAGTTGCATGGGGAATTCTAACAAAGCAAATACTAAACATTCAATTTACCTTTCTATCAAAAGGAGTTTGACATGAAAAAATACTTTCTATGTGTTTTTCTTATTGTAACTTTTTTTACTGGATATGTCTTTGCGGAATCGAAAGATTCTTTGAGTATTTATGGTCTGGTAAAGCACCCTTTAAATATTTCCATGCAAGACCTGACAAAGTTCCAAAGCATACAGGTTCAGATGAATGAAGTAACAAATGACGGTGAATTCAGGGGTGTATTTCACTATTGTGGAGTTCCACTCAGGACATTACTTGAACTGGCCTGCATTAAGAAAAATAAAAAAGAATTCTCGAAATCAGTAGATCTTGCCATAGCAATCAGAAATAAAAAAGGCGCACAGACTATCCTGTCATGGGGAGAAGTATTCTACAGGAACTCCGGAGAAATACTCATAGCAACAGCAGCAGTCCCAATAATGCCTCACAAAAATTGCAAAGGATGTCATAGCCTTGAATTTTATAAACCGGTAATTGACCAGCTTTATCGTAATATATGCTTTCCCAAACTGGTGGTGGCGGAAGACTCATTTGCAGACCGTTCTTTGGAAGAAATTACAGACATCGAAGTGATAGATATAACCCATGGTATTAATATCAAAAAAGAGCCTAAGCTTTTTTCTAAACAGTTCACAATTACCGGACATGGCATAAAATCTTTATCTTTCTGCGATATTTCACAATATCCCAGAAAAAATATGAGGATCAAAAAAGTCGGAGAAGGAAAAGGATATCATGGTATATTGCAAGCCAGCGGCGCTTCATTAAAACAGATTCTTGAAAATGCCGGCGTACTGCCCGATTTGAATACCGTATTTATAGTCTCTGCACCGGATGGCTATCGTTCTCTTTTGTCCTGGGGCGAAGTCTTCCTGAGCCCTTCTGGTGATCAAATCATAATTGCTGATCGCATTAATGGGCAATCCATTGATAGCGGAGGTAAGTTCATTCTGTCTGTTAATTTCTAAAGACCTTATGGCAGACCGGTGGGTAAAGGCAATCGAAAAAGTAGAAGTAATTTCGATTTCTAATAAAGCCTTAGATTAAACCAGAGGAAAAAGGTAGCTGCTTATAAGGAAATATCTTTTTTTGAACGAGGGGTAGGAAGTGCGTTTTCGAGAAGCGCACTTTTTCCAAGGCGAGGGAGTGCCTTAACCTGTAATAGGCTTCAAAAAATTAACTATTTCATAAAAGTTTTTTCCTTCTGTTTTGAATGAATTGCAAGCCTTGGCCATAAAAAAGAGTTAGCCTGATTCCCATACAGCTCGACGGAATCCCAGAATAACCAATTGGCGACTGACAACGCGGACACTGCACATGCGCAGTTATTTGAATTTACGTTATTTTTAGCTTTTCAGCAATGCCTCAAGTGCCTCCCCAACAGGCGGGGCTAATTCGATAAATTTTTCTATCTTTTCGCATTTGTATTCACTGCATGCAGCGCAATGAGGATTAGATTTTTCAATATTGCATTTTCTTATTTCGCATATACTTTCAGTAAAAAAGAATTTAATGCCATCAGATTTGCAACCATTACAATTTATTTGTTCCGGCTTGATGTCTGTATTATATTGAACAGTCCATTTTTCAGCGACTTCTTTGCGTTTTGTGTCACTGTTTGCTTGGGTAGCCAAATAGCCTTCACACTTTGAACAATCTATTCCACAATATGCGATCATTTTGTCAGCCCCTTTCTTTTGATAATGTTGCTTTTCTTTCTTCTGTGTAGTGCCACCATTTTTGGGGTGGTGCATCTTCCATAAATTTTACTGCTGAGATAAATACGTCAGCAAGACAAGAATTAAATTTCTTGCCTGCTATCTTGCATAATTCTCTATACATAGAGCTTCTTGCAGAAACAAAAAAACTTTTGAATTATTTTGATCAGTTGAGGAATAATTATGGTAAAGAAGCTGCCTCTATGATATATTACAACTAACTGATCTGGTTAAATAATTAGTTGAAACAAGGAGGCAGCTTTATGAGAAAAGTATCACAGATTTGGTTTAATATTCAAGGATTTCTTTTCCCTTTTATAGAAAAGGAAATTGAGGAACCTCTTACTGAAAAGTTAAAGCAACTGGTGGCGACCCTGGAATCAGGGCAATCACATATTTTTTTATGAGTTAAGGATTTTGAGCAAATAGCTATTTTTCCAGGCAGCTTTGAGTCTTTTGGTTTTGACGCTGGACCATTGTAATTGTTTTAAGCCCGGTCCATTGTTCTTTGCCCTGAAGCCAATTGATATCGTCAGTTGTCGAGTACCGGCGGATTTCAATACGGCCGTGATCACCATCGGCTGATTCAAAAAGATCAAATTCAGGACAGGGGCTGGCATTGTCTTGAAAGAACATTTTGATCTGATCGTGAAGCAGGCTATGGTTACCTTTCAAAGAAAAAATATAATCGGCTTGTTTATCAATAATTTGTTTAGCAATGGATTTTTGACAACCCATGGCATCAATTGAAACAATGGCGTCTTGGAGTTCAAGTTGTTTGATCAGTTCGGGAATGGCGGTTATTTCGTTTGATTTTTCATCAGTTTTTATCTGCCCAAGAACAATGACAAACTCTGACCTGTCAGCATATTTTGTTCCGCAGAAGATATGCGATTGCCCTGGCAAAAACCCAGATTAATATTGACTTAATGGAATACACTAAGATATAAAAATAAGTTTATATATTATTATACCATATTTTCCTTTTTTTGATATACAAAAAAATTCTGAAAAGCCGAGAAGGAAAACCCATAGATAATGATTCAATTAATTAGAGGATTTAAAGATATTCTTCCTGGAGAAGTTGAGCTCTGGCAAAAGATAGAAAAAACCGCCCGCTCACTTTTTGAGAATTTTGGATTTAAGGAAATCCGACTGCCGATTCTGGAACGTACTGAACTTTTTGCAAGAAGCATTGGAGAGGATACCGATATTGTAGAAAAAGAAATGTATACCTTTTCAGACAAAAAGGGATCTTTTATTACACTGCGACCAGAAGCTACAGCATCTGTTGTTCGTTCATATATTCAGCATAAAATGTATGCAAAGGATCCTGTGCGAAAATTTTATAGCATCGGGCCTATGTTTCGCAGGGAAAGACCCCAGAAAGGAAGGTATAGGCAATTTTATCAGATCACTGCCGAAGTGTTTGGTGTTGATTCGCCATTTATTGATGCGCAGCTCATTTTTCTGGCTGTAAAACTTTTTTCCATGCTTGAAGTAACGGACGCACAACCTCACATTAATTCACTGGGTTGCCCTAAATGTCGTTTAAATTTCAAGGAATCTCTTTCTGATTTTCTTTCATCTGCAACAGAAAAATTATGCCAGGATTGTCTTAGAAGAAGCAAAAAAAATCCTCTAAGGGTGCTTGACTGCAAAAATTCTTCATGCCGTGAGGCTATGGTTGGTGCACCTGCTATAATAGATTATTTATGTTCCGAATGCAGCCAGCACTTTGAGACAGTTAAATATGCACTCGAAAAATTTAAAATTCCATTTGTAATTGACAAACACCTGGTAAGAGGTCTGGACTATTATACCCGCACTACTTTTGAAATCCAGACAGGTTCATTAGGTGCCCAGAATGCCGTTGCCGGTGGCGGACGTTATGATGGTCTGGTAAAGGCTTTAGGAGGACCCGACCAGCCCGCAACCGGCTTTGCAATAGGCATTGACAGGCTGGCAGAAATAACAGGACTCAGGAATAAAGACTTTACACAACAGCCTGATATTTATATAGTTGCGCTTGGCGAAAAAAGCAGGCATTTAGCTTTTGAATGGAGCTGCAATTTCGGTCTTGAAGGAATTCGGTCTGAAATGGATTTGAGCAACAGAAGCCTGAAAAGCCAGATGAAACGTGCAGACAGGCTTAAAGCCTCGTACGTGCTTATTGCAGGAGACAATGAACTTGAAAAAGGATCAGTTATTCTCCGGAACATGACAACTAAAGAACAGATTACAATTCCTATAGAAAGTGTAGTAGAAAAAGTTAAAGCGGAAATTACAGAGCTGGTTGCAAATGGCTCATGAGTTTTGAAAGGAGTAAATGCATTGTCGGATGATATGCTTGGAGAAATGAGGAGAACACACAACTGCTGTGAGCTTGATGCAGCCTCAGTGGGCATGGAGGTTGTGCTTATGGGATGGGTTCAGCGCCGAAGGGACCACGGAGGGGTTATATTTATTGACTTGCGAGACAGGGAGGGCATAACCCAGGTTGTCTTTAATCCCAAGAAAGATAAAAATGTTCACGAAAAGGCTCATGCAATCAGGAATGAATATGTAATCGGTGTGCGTGGAATTGTTGATCCAAGGCCTGAAGGAATGACCAATCCAAACCTGAAAACCGGAGAAATAGAAATTACGGTCAGTGAACTTAAAATTTTAAATGCAGCTAAAACACCTGCTTTTTTAATCGAAGATAAAATTGATGTGTCGGAAACAGTACGGCTCAAATATCGCCATATTGATCTTAGACGTCCACAAATGCAAAAAAATATAATTATGCGACACAAGGCTGCCGCATCAGTCAGGAACTATCTTGACAAACTCGGTTTTCTTGAAATTGAAACCCCTGTATTAACGCGCAGTACTCCTGAAGGCGCAAGAGACTATCTTGTCCCCAGCAGAGTTAATCCTGGCCACTTTTATGCTTTGCCTCAATCACCCCAGCTTTTTAAGCAACTTTTAATGATCTCAGGGTTTGACCGCTATTTTCAGATAGTTCGCTGCTTCAGGGACGAAGACCTGAGGGCGGACCGCCAGCCTGAATTTACCCAAATAGATATGGAAATGTCCTTTGTCGGCGAAAATGATATCATAGATATAACTGAAGGTATGATGAAAAAAATTTTTAATGATGTTCTCGGGATAGAGATCAACCCTCCGTTTTTACGTCTTTCATACAAAGATTCGGTCAGTCGCTTCGGCCTTGACAGACCGGATATTCGCTTTGGCCTTGAACTTAAAAATGTATCAGATATCGTAGAAAAATCCGGGTTCAAGGTTTTTTCCAGCGTTGTTAAAAAAGGTGGAATAGTCAAAGTACTGAATGCAAAAGGATGCTCATATTTTTCACGGAAAGAAATTGACGATCTTACTGAATTTGTTGCAGTATACAGGGCAAAAGGCCTTGCCTGGATAAAGGTCAGAGAAGATACATGGCAATCGCCCATAGCAAAATTTTTTACAGACAAAGAGAAAGAAGCTCTGTCCAAACGCCTGGAAATGGAACCAGGCGACCTTGTTTTCTTTGTTGCTGATCAACCAAAGATTACAAATGAAGCTCTTGGGTATCTTAGAAACCATATAGGAAAAAAGCTGGGCATGATAGATGAAAATGAATTCAGTTTTGTATGGGTTACTGATTTCCCTTTGCTTGAATACGATGAAACAGAAAAAAGGTTTCAGGCATTGCATCATCCTTTTACAGCTCCCCTTGAAGAAAATCTCGACCTTTTGAAGGACGACCCTCTTGCCGTAAGATCCAGGGCTTATGATCTTGTTTTAAACGGTTCGGAAATTGGTGGAGGGAGCATCCGTATCCATAAAAAGGATCAACAGGAAAAGGTGTTTGAAGCGTTGGGTATGGATAGAGAAACTTATGAAGAAAAATTCGGATTTCTTCTTTCAGCACTTGATTCAGGAGCCCCCCCCCACGGAGGCATTGCATTCGGCTTTGACAGGCTGGTGATGATTCTTTGCGGACAGCCTTCTATACGTGATGTTATTGCATTTCCAAAAACCCAGAAGGCCGCATGCCTTCTCACAAATGCACCAGCAAAAACAAGCAGGACTCAACTATATGAGCTTTCGTTGAAGTTAAAAGGAGATTTTGCAATTTCCTAAAAAAGATAAATATTTTACTTGACTTCAATTAAATTTTTAGTAGATAATTACGCTTCATATTAAATTATCCCCAGTAGCTCAGTTGGCAGAGCGAGTGGCTGTTAACCACTAAGTCCGCGGTTCGAGTCCGTGCTGGGGAGCCAAACAAATAGAGGGGTTAGCCAAATCAGGTTAATCCCTTTTTTAGTTCGTGTGAGAAATTATGTATAGTGGACGCCAAAAATGAGACAGTGTGTTAAGGTGTGTTTCCAAGAAAAAGGAGGCACTTCAATGAGCAGAAAAAAACACAGCAAGGAATTGAAGGCGAGAATTGCCCTTGATGCAATAAAGGGTCAGAAAACAATGTCTGAATTGGCTTCAGAATATAGGGTTCACAGCAATCAAATAGGTAGATGGAAGAAGCAGTTGCTTGAGTCAGCCCCTGATATTTTTAACAGGGGAAAAAGACAAAGAGACTGAGAAAAAAGAGCATGGATGGCAAAGGACGTTGTATGGATAATATCTTTATAGAACGTTTATGGCGATCAGTGAAGTACGAAAAGATATTTCTCGAAGAGTTCGAGACAGTAACGGAATTGATTGCCGGGCTGAAGGCAATGTCATTAACTTAACGAATAGGTTTATAGCAGTAGTAGAAGCATCTCCGGTGGACTTTGTGATTTCGAGGGAATTTTCTACCCGGCCTTATTGGCTCAATGGTTTTGATAAAGATTTCATGAAGCTAAGATATCAATAGGATCGCGGCCTCTTTTGAGCGATCAAACAGCAGTACGACGACGTCTTTTATTTTGGCTATGTTCCCTTTAAATGTTGAAAATTAATCAATGATTCCTATCTTTTTGATATATTAGAATTTGGATAACCGCGCCCTATGGGCGGGGGTAAAAATAGCTTTGCGT
>JAJSZP010000127.1 GCA_030262775.1 Deltaproteobacteria bacterium
AAGTTTCTCATAAAGAGGCTCCAGCCGCATTTCCAGATCTTCTGAGGTTATCACATTCGGGGCAAGTTCATAACCAAATGAATTTATGTAAACTTTAGAGTAAAGCATATTATTTATTAATTTTTAGGAACAAGTCTTATACCAAAATCTTGCATCTCATAAATATATAGTCCATCAACTTTCAGAAACCCGTTTGCCTGTATGGTTGGGATCGGGATATCCTGTATTTTTGTCACTATTGCTTCAATTTCTATCTTTTTGTTTTCCGGAACAATCTGACCTCGATAAATCCAGATGTGCGGTTTATCTGTTATAGTTTCAAACATATGAGTTTCAGCCAGATGGCTCCATCGATCAATTGCCATGAATTTTATCAGTTGAATAAAAGACTCGATGCCCAGGGAACCAGGACATACAGGATCCTGATAAAAGTGTGCTTTAAAAAACCATTCATCTGGGTCAACCTTTTTTACACCGCGAATAAATCCAAGCCCTTCAGTTCCGCCATCACAAATATAAGTCTCAATTTCGTCAATCAGAAGCAATGCTTTTGACGGCATTGCCATACAAGACGCCGAAGCAGTTTCCAAATCATAAGGAGTTAAAGGGGGAATGACGGCAAACACATGTGAAACCGACCTTTTAAGCTCACCGGCATCAGGCTTGTATGCTCTCTCGTCAGCATCAATTATCCCAACCTGCTGTGCCAGCGCCTTTTTTGTAAAAAATCCGAAATTCGTATTTCCTTCATATATTAATTTATCAGACTGCAGGATTTGTATATCAAAGTGTTCTATTATCATATCGCCAGCTTCAGCAACCTGGGTCATGCGGGTGCGCATTGTAAGGAGCTTTGAATCAGGCAAAACCTGATGATGCAGTACAGCGGTTCCTCCAAGGTTTCTGAACTTCAGGTTTGTTTTACTTTTTAGCGCAGATCCCAAATATGCTGCAAGCCATCCGCAGGGTTGTAGGGCTATTTCAAGTAGTATGCAAAACGGCATGGCAGGGATACGATTTGCTTTAAAGTACCATCCATCAGGCTGGACTTTGTACTCTGCCTGGATCCACCCGTCGGGTTTCAGCGCCCATTGTTCCGGCTCAATATCAGTTATTTTGTCTATAAACAGATACGGCGGACCCGGAAGCCTGGCGATAATTCTTTCTTCATCAAAAACCTTATATGGCTCGCCAAATGCCTCTGAAGGTTTTCCAGTTGAAAATGCCAGAATACGGTCATAGTCAAAACCGGCTTTTTTCTTCCAGGCTGATTCAATTTCTTCACGAGTTATTCCTGACATTTTTATTGACATGTCTTTAAACATGACAATTCGCCGGCCATCACCAAACATATGTGCATCTGCAATTACAAAAGGCTCGGGACCATAACCTGTTTCCTTTATTTCTACTTCGTAAACTACATGCCTGGTGTCAGGCGTTACCGGGCCTCTGCACTTCAGTATGCTTGCAACTCCGATAACCGGTTCATAGCATACATCAGGCTTGTCTGTTATCCAGCCCATGCGCTGAATAAATACTCTAAGCGTGTGTGCGCAGCATTCATACATGAGAGTCCCGGGCATAACCATATCATCCTTGAAATGGCAGGTAAGAAACCAGTCATCAGGATGTATATCTGCCTCAGCCCTTATCATGCCCATTCCATAACGGCCGCCTTTTGGATCAAGATTCAGTATCCTGTCAATCAGTTTCATCCGGCCGCCGGGGAGCTTGAGAGAATCAGAGATTTTTATACCATTAAAAAGGGCGCCAAAACATTTTTCAAGATTTCCGGATCTAAGGGCCTTAACTTCTTCGTCATTGTAACTCTCAGCATAAATGGGAACAAGCTCATTCCAGTCAGAAGGCTTTTTACCCTGTACAGGCTCGGTATCCTCTTTTGTTAAAATTATACCGCCTGATTTTTTAACCTCTTCTTCAGTAAAGAATCCAGCGCAACCATCAGTCATGCTTATAAGAGGTTTGTTGTTGATAAAGCCTTCAAAATTGAAGAAGAAAAGATAGGTATCGCCCTGGCGTACAAATTTTTCTATTTCTATTTCATATATTATGACATCGCCGGGGCACGGGAGTCCGCGGTAAAACTTTACAACCGCATCAAGAAGCCTGTAACTTCTCTTCCCTTTAACGGCATGATCAATACCCAGGTATGAACAGAGAAACAGGTCAGCCTGCCCGGATTCAACCGATATGCATACAGGCGCATGCCCACCGTCAAGATACCATGCTTCCGGCAGGACATCATGCTCTGTTACGATGCGACCGGAACCCAGTGAGCCTTTTTCACCTTCTACAGAAATTATCCTGTCAACAAGCATGAGCGGCTCATCAGGAAGGCGTACCCGCACTTTGTAAGTATCTACTGCCGCGAACTCGGGGCCAAGTACCTTTGCTGCCGAGCCAATCGCAAACTCCATACACATATCGCGTGAAAAAGCGGAGAAACTGTCCGGTTCTGTATTTTGTCCGGCTTCCTTTATTTCTTTGCCTGAGATTATGTTTTCAAGAAGCCGGGTCTGTATGGCAAATGTTTTTTCAATGCCTTTAGTTAAGTCATTTGAGAAATTTATAAAGGTTTTGTGGGCTTCCGAGACAGCAGTTGTGTTTTTTGTTACAGGTCCGATCAGATCATTATATGAAAAGACTTTATCCAGATCTTCAAGCTGTATTTCCTGATTTTCAAACTGAGTTTGAGCATGTGTTGCCTTAATTCTTCGGGGCAGGGCAGGGGAGGGCGCTTTTCCGCCAATAGTCAGGGTTAACTGTTTTTCTGATTTTTTATGGTATGACTCTTTAATTGTTTTTTCATATAAACCGGTTCCGTAAATTTTGTCTAAATCAACAGGCACACGTTCTGTTATCAGTGAACCCAGGAATTTGAGAATTGTGATATAATCATCTTCTCCACGGACGCATGCAGAAACAGCCAGATGAGGTTTTTTATCCAGTATGCGGCTGATCATCCTGGAGCATGAAGAATGAGGACCCATTTCAAGGAATATGCGTATGCCGTCTTTATATGCCTGGTCAATTAAGGCGGTGAAATCAAATCCTTTAATTGCCTGTTTAAGAATTGAGGATGCGGCACTGTTACTTGTAAGAGCATATGAACATCCAAGAGCGCAACTGTAAAATTTCATGTTTTCCGGAGAAGCAGTTGGAAAGATATGAAGCTCTTTATATGCGTCTGCAACAGGAGCTGCTGCGTCGCAGTGGACGCTGACAATGCCGTCAAGGAAAATTGCTTTACATCCGAGCATCTTGATTGATGCTTCAATATCGTCTTTTTGGCCGCCGATTACGCATTCATCAGGTGTATTGATTATAAGGAGTTTTGCATAAGGAAATTTATTTATAGCATTAAGAACAATATTTTTGGGACGATTAACTACGGCAACACACCATTTTATATCTTTATCAGGAGTGATATTCCAGGCCTGCCGGACGGAATTATACGGGCCCGCGAGTTCTGTAGTGAAAAGATCGGTCTTTCGCATTCTTTTCAGCATTTCTCTGTGGTCAGACCATGCGCCCATGGCAAAAAGTCCCGCTGATTCACCAAGGCTGTATCCGATAACGGCAGATGGTTTTATCCCGAAATTCATTATCAGATTGGCAGTCACACCCCCATGTACTACCTGACCGAAAATCATATTTAAAGGATCAGATATAATTTTTTTGTAAGCCTCTTTTTCCCATCCCTGCATCCACGACGTTCTCTGGAGCACATAGCATTGTGGAACAAGCTGTGTCCTGAGCTGCTGAGTTTTTGCATCCATTTTGCGGAGAATTTCCGGCCATTGAACACCAATATCTCTTCCCATTCCAACATAATGGTTGCCTAAACCGGGAAAGACAAATGCTGTTTTTCCTGAGCTGGCCAAAGGATCAGGTGAATAGTTTATACCGCTCGGGCCGTTTATTTTTTTGAAGGCGCCTTCTGAAACCGCATTTTTTGCATCATTAATCAGATTTTCAAGATGTACAATATCAGCCGCAACAATTGATACTGCATATTTTTTTTCAGGCGCCGGTTTGTTCTTTAAATACCAGCTTCGGGCAGTAGCTTCTATTTTAGAGCCAGGAGCTTTGGGGTCTTTGAGTTTTTTAATATGATTGGACAGTTTTTCAAGACCTTCCATAAGAGATGTTTTATTGTTTCCTTCAATAACAAAAAGACCGAATTCCCGGTCGCCCAGAGGCCGCTGCCTTTCTATTTCTACTTTTTCCGGTATGTAATTTTTTTGCGAATATTCAAAGCCTTCAAGAATAACATGCATGCAAATTCCGTCTGAAGTTAATGAGGCTGTGCACGCCCTTCGGGGACCGTCTTTTCTGTCTCTCAGCCAGTATTGAGGAAAAGCAGGCATATGAAATACGCTGTTCTGCCACCTGTCATTTGCAGGTACGATAAAGTTAGTTAGAGGAGGAATTATTTCATGGTAAAGGCACAGGCTGGTTTTTACTAATGATGCAAGACCTGATGCAGCGCCCGTATGCCCGATATTTGCCTTTACAGATCCAATGGCGCAACTGACCTTTTTATTATCAGACAGGCCTGCAAAAAAATCATTTAGAGCCTCGGATTCCGGCTTATCTTCTAACGGGTCCCCGCTGCCGTGAGTTTCAAAATAACTTATTGATGATGGTGAGATGTCTGCATCTTGAAATGACCGCTTGAGTGACAGGGTATAAGCATCTTTTGAAGGAGATTCAGTATCAATTCCATCACCTGCAGCGCATCCCAAACCTTTTATTACGGAATAAATTCTGTCTCCGTCCTTGATTGCATTGTCAAGTCTTTTTAAGACAAGCGCGGCCGCGCCTTCGCCCGGCAGGGTTCCATCTGCCGACCGGTCGAAGGGATGGATTCCATTGTTTTTTGAATAAGGCTTTAATTTATTTGTGGTAATAACATTGCGCACATCGCCGGCAAGATCAATGGCTCCAACAAGTACGGCATCTGTCTCATTTTGCTGCAAGGATCTTACTCCTGTTTCAAGCGCCTTAAGTCCTGATGCTTCTTCACAGGAAACAGCAAAGCTCGGGCCTCCAAAACAAAATTCCCTGGCAATCCGGCTTGCTATAATGCCCCCCAGCGCGCCTATTGTCCGGGTGTTTGTCAGCGCCGGGCCTGATGAGTTTCTTAAAGATTCAAGCCATATTTCAGTTTCTTTTTTATCCGGATTGAGTTTCTGAGTATTTATCCATTTTTGAACCAGATTATAAAGATTCCACCTCAGATGATAATTGGTTGCTTCAAAATCAAATTCCATTCCTATGATAACACCTGTTTTCGGGCGTTTTTTTCTGTCTGCAAGACCCGCATCTTTCATGGCGTTTGAAGAAACTTTAAGCATTAGCAGATGTTGAGGAAGTATATCAGGAATTTCATTTGGCGGCATATGAAATTTTCCTGCAGTCAAAGCAAGCTTGTCCATAAACGCGCCGTATAAAAGCTTTCCATCAAGATGTCCGGCGGCAATATTATCGCATCCTTTCCATCTGTCTTCAGGTCTTTTTCTGATTATTGAAGAGCCTTTAAAAATGGTTTCCTTGAAATCTTTCAACGACTTTAACCGGCCGAAAGCAGCATCCATTCCAACAATGGCAACGGCAGGTTGAGGGCTATGGTTTACGGGTTTCGGACAGTGGTTTTTTATTTGATGAATTTTTGCCGGGTTGTTATTTTCGGAATCCGGATACCATTCTTCTATAAGCAGATGACCGTTTATTCCTCCGAATCCAAATGCGCTGACTGCGGCACGAAGAGGTCTTTTGTTGTTTTTCCTGATCCACTCTTCAGCTTTTGTCTGCACACGAAACGGACTGTTTTTAAGGGGGCTTTTTTCCGGCGTTTTATTGAAATTAATTGATGGAGGAAGAACTTTATGTTTTAAGGCAAGAAATGTCTTTATCATTCCTGCCGCGCCTGCGCCGGTTAAAAGATGGCCGATCATGGATTTGACTGATCCTATTGAGCATTGTTCATACGACCATCCGGATTCACCCCAGAGATTTCTCAGGCTGTGAAGCTCAGTGGTGTCGCCGACACGCGTTCCCGCGCCATGACATTCAATAAGATCAATTTCGCATGGGGACCAGCCCGCGGATAAATAAGCGCTGCGCATGGCACGGACCTGGCCTTCAATGTCAGGCGCTAGAAGATTGCCGCTCATATCGTTTGAGAGACCCATGCCGCGTATCAGGCCATAAATGTTGTCATTATCTCTCAGGGCATCGTCAAGCCTTTTTAAAACAAGTATGCCGGCGCCTTCTCCTACAACAAGCCCGTCTGCTTTTTCGTCAAACGGAGCACACCTTCCTGAAGGAGAAAGTGCGCGAAGCTGGCTGAAGCCCACTTGAGTGTAAAGACATTCAGGCCTTGATACCCCTCCGGCCAGCATGGTATCTGCGCGAAGAGAATGAAGCTCATCACAGGCAAGTTTGACTGCATAAAGAGATGACGCGCATGCAGCATCAAGAGTATAGCTTCCGCCTCCGAGCCCTAAGCCTTTGGCCAAAATAGAAGCCGGAAGGCTGGTTACTCTGCTTGCCAGACACTGCGCCCTGGTAAGTGGTTTGCTGGTGGAAAAATAATTGTTGCCGAAGAGTTTTTCTTCAAATGATTTTCCGATGATTTTTCTGGTTATAAAAGAAGAAGAATCAGTCGGTAGAGCAATTGCAGCAAGAACAGTTCCAATACGTTGTTTATTGATTGTTGAAATATTGCAGTTTGAAAGCGCTTTTTTGCCTGTATGAAGAACCAGGTGAAAGAGAGGATCAAGATCGTTCAGTATATCCTTGTCAATATTGATGTCATTTAAATCAGATTTAATTGATTTTAATATGTCATCATGTATAAGACAGGCGCGCTTTGAGTAGACCTTATCCGGTGCTGGTTCAGGATTGTACATGAACTCAGGTTCAGTAATCCACCTTCCCTCAGGCACTTCAGAGCAGGAGTCAACTTTATTGATAATGTTGTTCCAGAATATATCAATATCAGGAGCTCCGGGGAAAATACCGGCCATCCCAACCACAGCTACAGGTAATTTTTTTTGCATTATAATAGAAGTTAGATTTTAGTCGGTAAAATGAATTTGTATAACTGACTAAGCGCTTTAAGGCAAGGAACAATAAAAATATATCAGCAATTCTAATTATGGCTTCAACTGTGTTTCATATGGATACACACTTGAACTTATCGCTTTTCTTTATCATACATACGCATCCTGCCACAAGTTCGTAATAAAATTTTTTCAGGGGAGGATACATATATCCCCATTTTTTCGGGTGGTATCTTCAAGAGAGACCAATATATACTTGAGTTTTCGAAAAATAAACTCCGCAAAATTTATGGATTTGGCATGATTTTTGTTTGTTAAATTAATGTTCCTATATATTAGAATTTGGATAACCGCGCCCTATGGGCGGGGGTAAAAATAGCTTTGCGTAGAGATCTGCCCAGATGTATTTCCTAATTGAGTTGTTCCCGCAATTCAAAAA
>JAJSZP010000128.1 GCA_030262775.1 Deltaproteobacteria bacterium
TTTTCTTAAAAAAACGGCGAGTTTTCCTGCTGTAGTTGTCTTTCCGGACCCTTGCAGGCCAACCAGCATAATAGATGCAGGTTTTGAACCCGAAATATTCAAATCTTCGTGTCGGGTTCCCATAATTTCTGTTAATTTATCATTGACTATTTTGACAACCTGCTGGCCGGGCGTAAGGCTGGCCATAACTTCTTGTCCTAAAGCTCTTTCCTTAATAGCAGCAATAAGATTTTTTACAACTTTATAGTGAACATCAGCCTCAAGAAGAGCTATGCGAACTTCTTTTAGACCTTCTTCTATGTTTTTTTCAGTTAATTTGCCGTGTCCTTTTAGCTTTTTAAATGCTAAATCAAGCTTGTCGGTCAGATTATCAAACATATTACACCGAAAACACTTACAACTTTAGGTATTACCATCAATCCTCTAAAAGAGTTGAAATTAATATCTATCCAATGTTATGTCAAGCAAAAATAATCTATTAAAAAGTATAAATAATGACAACTCAAACAAGCAAAACAGATATTAAAGAGTTAACCAGAGAACAACTGGCTTCATGGCTTGAAGATCGTGACATAGAGAATTATCGCGCAGGACAGATCCTTAAATGGATTTACAATCGCCAGGCAGACACATTTGATATAATGACAGATCTTGGGAAAGAAATCAGAAAACTGCTTTCTCTTAATTTTACTATTAACCGACTTGATGGAATTCACATTGAAAGATCGCAGGATGGTTCCGGAAAGTACCTTTTTAGACTTGAGGACGGAAATCATATTGAGAGCGTACTGATTCCGGAAAAGGATCATTATACACTTTGTATATCAAGTCAGGTGGGCTGTGCACAGGGTTGCAGATTCTGTCTTACGGCAAAAGGCGGTTTTGTGCGCAATTTATCAAAAAGTGAAATAATAGCTCAGGTACGAGACATCTTAAAAGATCAAATCAGCTCAAAACCCATTACAAATATTGTTTTTATGGGAATGGGAGAACCTCTGGCTAATTTTCAAAATGTTATAAAAGCTATTCACACTATTACTGAAGCTGATTTCGGACTTGGATTTTCGAGCCGCAGAGTTACGGTCTCTACAGCAGGCCTTATATCGAAACTTTTATCTTTGGGAAATGAAACAAAAATTAACCTTGCAGTATCATTAAATGCAACAGATAATAAAACTCGTGACTTTCTTATGCCTGTAAATAAGAAATATCCAATAGAAGAGTTGCTTGATACATGCCGCAGGTATAATTTAAGACCGGGTGGCAAAATAACGTTCGAATATATTCTGATAAAGGGAATAAATGATTCAGCAGAAAATGCAAACCAGCTTGCTGAGCTGCTGAAAGAGATGCGATCAAAAATTAATCTTATACCCTTTAATGAACACAAGGGCAGTGACTTCAGGCGACCGGAAGAATCAGTAATAAGGAACTTCAGGAAAATTCTGGTTAGAAAGGGCTGTACTACTATGGTCCGCCGCAGCAAGGGTGAGGATATATCGGCAGCATGCGGCCAGCTCAGCGCAAATGCAAAGAATTAGATTAAGAACTCTTTGACTTCTTCCGGAGATATGGCTGTTACTTTTATTATTTCACTTCCGCACGAGTTAACAACCTGCGTATCAACCTTTGTATAGCCCGGCGCTTTGCTGTAACCGGCGCAGATCGATGCCGCCTTTATGATAATGTCTTTGCTCGCTCTGTGCGGTACCAGAACTATCGGGCCCGGAAAATTTTTTACTTTTATAACCTTATCCATGGATGGGTTGTGATATTTTATTATTTTTTCGTTATCCTGTTTGGTACGTCCTATAATTAGTTTTGTATTATTATTCAAACGAAGATGTCTGCCATACTTCAACAGATGCAGTTCTTTTTCAGTATATGTGCTCTGGTGTCCCAAAAGATCCTTAAGGCGGGCTGAATATCCTTTATCAGTAAGAAGACAGCCTCCTGCCGGATTAGGATATTCTGTAATGCCGAATTTTTCAGATAGTTTTATCTGAGGCTTGCGTGATCTTCCCGAAATATTGAGCAGCAACTCCCTGTTTACGAGATCTTCTTTTTCAGGAATGGTTAAAGGCAGCCTCATGGCGCTCAAAGGCCGAAGTATATAGCCGTCAATGCCAGAATGTTTCTCCACATAACGAAGAGATGATTTAGTCTGAGACATGGGGCGCTGTCCAAGCACTTCGCCGCTGAAAACAAAATTAAAGCCTTCGTTTTTCATTATTGTGCCTGCAAGTCTGAACATCAGAGCATGGCAGTCCATACAGGGATTCATATGCTTCCCGTATCCGCATGGGGGATTTTTCAGCATTTTAATATAGACCTGAGTGATATTTTTTATCGTTACAGGTATTTTTGTTTTGTATGCAGCCTGCCGTGCCTTTGCTGATGAGAAAAATGGTGTTTCAAAAGATATCCATTCAACCTCTATACCCTGATCGCGCAGAATTAGCGCCGACAGGATGCTGTCTAACCCACCTGAGCTTAGACCCAATGCACGAACTTTTTTTAAAGATGATCTCATAACGGTACAAAATAATGATAAATATCAAAACACGTTCAGATAAGATTCGTAAAATACTAAGGATGACCTTTCCAAATGTCAATACACAGCTTAAACACAGAAATTCCTTTGAGCTTCTTGTGGCAACCATGCTTTCCGCCCAGTGTACAGATAAACAGGTTAATTCCGTAACAAAAAAATTATTTAAAAACCTGGAAACTCCTTACGATTTCGCCAATGCCTCAAATAAGACAATTGAGGAACTGATCCGTCCAACCGGTTTTTTTCGTAACAAGGCAAAGAATATCAAAAACAGCTCAAGGATATTGATTGAAAAATACAAAGGCAAGGTTCCTGACTCATTGGATGAATTGATAAAGCTGCCAGGAATCGGGCGCAAAACAGCGAATGTTGTTTTGGGCAGCGCTTTTGGAATTCCTGGGATAGCTGTGGATACTCATGTGGCAAAAATTTCAAAAAGACTTGGCCTGACGAAAAACAAAGACCCTGTTAAAATAGAGTTTGATCTTATGAAAATAATTCCCGAAAAGGACTGGAGCGACTTTTCATTGCAGCTTGTTTACTTTGGGAGAGCTGTTTGCAAGGCAAAAAATCCGGGCTGTGATATCTGTCCATTGACTGAACTGTGTAACTATAAAAAATAAATATCAATATTTCACTATCGCCCCTTATAGGATGTTCCCGTTCCTAACACATATCTTTAAAATATCAATTTTAGGATAAATGTAGATATAAAAAAGGGTTGCTAACTGATTGAATTTTTAGGCTGTCCCGCCTTAACGTTGGTAGTCTAAAAAAGTCTGGATATAGGCAGGATAGAGAAGTACAGCGCTATTTTAATCAATTATCCTGTATTTTAACCTTACTTTCTCTTTTTACTTTTTTTAGATCGTTTGGTTTGCGGTTTCTTGTTTTCGGCATATTGAACCCGGATATTTCGACCATCAATTTTAACATCTTTCATTAATTTTAATACGTTAGCCGCAACGCTTGTTTCAACTTCAAAAAAAGAAAATTCCCGCATGATTTCTATTGGACCAATCTTTTCAGAGCTAATTCCAGCTCTGCTGCATAGAGTTCTTATCAAAGCTCCTTTTTTTAGATTGTCCATAGATCCCGCATTTAAGAAAAACCGTTTCGATTTTCCAGGCTCTAAATTTTTTTGTTGTCGATCTTTTTTTACAGGACGATGAGCATCTTCCTTTTTTTTCAAGGATACATTGATATCTTTGGAATCTTTATAATAATTAAGAAAGCGGTTAAATTCATTTGAAACAAACTTTTGAATAAGCTCTTCTTTTGTAAGACCATTTAGTGTATTATAGACCAGCGGCAGGAAACGCCCGATTTCTTCCTGATCCACTTCAACTTCTACCATTTTGCCAATCATGGAATAGAGCTGTTTCTCACAAATTGCATATCCTTGCGGAACTTTTGCATAATTAAATTTAACCCCTGCTTTTTTTTCTATAACCTGGAGTTTTCTTTTTTCCCTGGAATTGATGATGACTACGGATGTTCCTGACTTACCCGCTCTTGCCGTTCTGCCGCTCCTGTGAGTATAGTTTCCAGCCTCATCGGGAAGTTTATAATTAATGACATGGGTGATATCCTGAACATCTATCCCGCGGGCAGCAACATCTGTTGCAATAAGAATCTGAATGGATTTGGCTTTAAATCTGCTCATAACTTTATCTCTCACTGCCTGAGAAAGGTCTCCATGAAGGGGTTCAGCATTATAGCTGTCTTTGATCAGTTTTTCTGCTATTTCCTGTGTGTCTTTTCGCGTGCGACAAAACACAAGGCCATAAATATCCGGGTAATAATCAATAATTCGTTTTAACGCCTGATACCTGTCCTTTTCTTTAACGATATAATTCACATGCAAAATATTTTCCGCGCCGCTATTTTTTTTACCTACGGTTATCTCAACTGGATTTTTCATATATCTTTTTGCAATTTTTGCAACTTCATTGGGCATTGTTGCGGAAAACAGCCAGGTTTTTTTCTGAGATGGCGTATTTTCAAGAATGGCATCTATATCTTCCTGAAATCCCATATTGAGCATTTCATCGGCTTCATCAAGAACCACATATGAAACTTTAGAAAGCTTTGCTATTTTTCTATTAATAAGATCAAGCAATCTCCCTGGTGTTGCCACAATAATCTGAGAGCCTTTTTTGATCTGCTTTCTCTGATTATCAATACTGGCTCCGCCATAAACAGCAGCAACCTTTGCACCTTTTACATACTTGCATAATTTTTTAATATCATCTGAAATCTGCAAACAGAGTTCCCTGGTGGGGCAAATCACCACCCCTTGAGTATGTGTCAGATCAAAATCAATTAGCTGAATCATAGGTAAAGCAAAAGCTGCTGTTTTACCTGTTCCGGTCTGGGCAAGCCCTACAAGATCCCTGTCGCCTCCAATAATTTCAGGAATTGCATCTGTCTGAATGGGCGTGGGTTCAACAAACCCTAGTTCATTAACCGCCTTTAATAACTCGTCAATTAAATCCAAATTTTCGAAACTCATATTTTTTCTCAGTCTTTTTAATAAGTTTAAATGATTATAAATAAATCTGGTAATATAACACAAATAAAATGGCAGGAAAATTTTTGCCGTTTAAGCACGAATCGTGCTAAAGTATTTATCCTTGAATATCAAACAGTTAAGATTTTAGGCCGTAGTGAAAACCAATTTTTGAGTCTTGTAATTATTTGATTATACATCACTTTTTGATCTACCGGAACTTATTGAAAAGTTACCTTAAATGACGTGACCCTGCGGGGGTCATACAGATTGAATAAAATTATTCCTGGGCATGCTTAACAAGATGTCCCAATTCAGGAAAGATAAGATGCTTGCATGCGAGTTTACAGGCTTTAAGACTGCCCGGCAGACAGAATAGTACTGTTTTGTTTATTATGCCGGCAGTCGCCCGTGATAAAAGAGCAGCAGCATCAATTTGTTCAAAGCTGAGCTGGGCAAAAAGCGGCCCAAATGCTGTTAGCACCTTTTCAAATAAAGGGAGCACTGCTTCAATAGTTACATCTTTGCTGCTTATACCGGTCCCCCCTGTCATTAATATAACCTGGGGTTCATGACTGCGTATAACATCAAGGATTATATCGATTATCGCTTGTATTTCATCTTGTGTAATGTGGTGAAATACAACGTTGTGACCTTCTTTTAACGCTCTATTGTTTATCCATAACCCGCTTTTATCCTCTTCTAAGGATCGAGTGCTTGAAACAGATATAATTCCAAGTTTGATTTTCCTGGGAGCATTTTTTTTATGTTCTATTATACTCAAGTTTCCTTCCTATAGACTTTCTATGATAACCCTGTCCTGACCATCATGTTCGGTAAGCAAAACATTTACACTTTCTGAGCGCCTTGTTTCAATAAATTTTCCAACATAGTTGGCCTGAATCGGAAGTTCTCTGTGGCCTCTATCAACAAGCACCGCAAGTTCAATGCGATCGGGCCTGCCAAAATCAGTGATAGCATCCATGGCAGCTCTTATTGTCCGACCTGTAAAAAGAACATCATCTATTAAAATAATTTGCTTCCCATCTACAGGAAAGGATATATCTGTTGCCTGGACGATCGGGTGGTGGCTGATTCTGGTCCAGTCGTCACGGTACAAAGTTATATCAATATTGCCTGTCGGTATTTCAATTCCTTCAATTTCATTAATCTTGGACTGAATACGTTTCGCAATATAAACTCCTCTGGTATAAATGCCTATAAGTGTGAGGTTTTCAGTGCCCTTATGTACTTCAAGAATTTTATGAATAATTCTTGAAAGTATACGGTCTATATCAGATGCATCCAGAATTGTATCGTATTCGCTCATGGTTTTCTCCGGTATATTCATATAGATTAGTGCCTTTTTACCCACATCCCCTCACAATATATATTATATTCTGACCTAAAGACATACTACATGTTGTGGAAAAATTAGCAAATAGATCGCCTGTAAAACTTTTTTATTCTCTATATTGTATCATACATGCGTTAAAAATACTAAATATTGCTATTAAGGGGTGCGGAATGTACGTTTTTATATCATTAAATAAATTAATATCAAGAGAGCCTCTTGCAGAAACAAAAAAACTTTTGAATTATTTTGATCTGTAGAGGAATAATTATGGTAAAGAAGCTGCCTCTATGATATATTACAACTAATTGATCTGGTTGAATAATTAGTTGAAACAAGGAGGCAGCTTTATGAGAAAAGTATCACAGATTTGGTTTAATATTCAAGGATTTCTTTTCCCTTTTATAGAAAAGGAAATTGAGGTACCTCTTACTGAAAAGTTAAAGCAACTGGTGGCGACCCTGGAATTAATCGACAGGTTGAAAACCACGCCTGCGCTGCGAAGAATATGCGGGTGGGAAAGAGCAAGTCAAATTCCACACGAGTCATTTTTTTCGCTGGCTTTTGCGGAATTTGCCCAAAACGGCATAGCCCGGATTGTGCATGAGAGTTGTGTTAAGCAGCATTTAGGAGATCACATAGTTGGTCACATTTCACGGGATTCTACAGCAATTGAGGCCCGGAAAAAACCTCAAAAAAAAAACAGCAATTCCCGCACGGATCAAAAAAGTTAAAATGATCACATAGCTTATCCGCCAGTTTAGTTCGATTTATGTTATCGTTGGTATCAAGTATCTTGTTGATTTTTAGTGAACGCCGCCATCCAAGATAATTTGGCAGATATTTTGTAGCAACACCATAAAACCGTTGCAACCAGGCTTTAAACCTGCTGTGATAGGCGTTGACATTCTGGAGGTGGAAAACTCCCTTAACCCTCTCTCCTTTACTCAGATTTATGATCTCATGAGATAA
>JAJSZP010000129.1 GCA_030262775.1 Deltaproteobacteria bacterium
TGGAACCTGTAGAGAAACTCCTCAAGCCAGGCAATGGACTTGATGTCCAGGTTGTTGGTGGGCTCGTCCAGAAGCAGGACGTCCGGATTTCCGAACAGGGCCTGGGCAAGGAGCACTCGCACCTTTTCCCCGCCCTCGAGTTCCTTCATCTTTTTCTGATGCATTTCTTCGGTAATTCCCAGATTGTTTAAGAGAACCGCCGCTTCAGAGTCTGCCTCATAGCCGCTCATCTCCGCGAATTCAACCTCAAGCTCACCTGCTTTGATTCCGTCCTCTTCGGAAAAATCCGGTTTATCATAAAGAGCTTCCCTCTCTGTCATAATTCCGTACAGCTTTTCATGGCCCATTATTACAATGTTTAAAACCGTCTCTTCGTCAAAGGCAAAGTGCTCCTGTTTTAAAACCGCGATTCTCTCCCTGGATCCTACGGAGACGGTTCCCGAGTCCGGTTCGATATCCCCGGAAAGAATTTTCAGAAATGTGGATTTTCCTGCTCCGTTGGCGCCGATGAGTCCGTAACAGTTGCCTGGTGCAAACTTTATATTAACATCTTTGAACAGAACCCTCTTGCCGTAGGCGAGGGTGACATTGGTGGTGCAAATCATTGTTGTTTTGTTTCCTTTCGTTAAATATTAAAAACCACAGGAACGAATCCTGTGGCTCGAAAATCATAGGTATAGTTGCCATTTTTCCCAAGCAGGTTGAAGATTCAAAGGGATGGGAATGTTAAAAGAGATGCATCTTTTAGTAAAAAATAATTTAAAAAGCAAGCCCATTTTGATATCTTGCCAGGAAATAAACATATCAATAGCATCAAATGGTTCGACAAGGGTAACCAGCGGCGCCATTGGGTAGTATCTGGTCACAAATTATCCACACCCCTGAAAATACCAATCCAGCCTGTCCAAATCCGGGTCAACAGCTTGACAAGATTTGCGACATCCATTACAAATCTATGACAAAAAGGTCTTGCAGGCGATTATAGATACCGGCAAGATATATTGATTTGGCACAACAGTCTAACCATTTACTATTTTACCTGTTACTACCCATGATAGAAGATCCGTGCCTGGGGACTTAAGCAGAGAGGTTTTGGATGCGCCTTGATGAGAGACTTATAGAGGAGATGACAACAGACGGCGGGATAGCTTTCCATGATCATATCTCAAAAGTCAGGAAAGAAGCTTCCAATTGGTTTAAAGGCATAGAGAAGAACGGCATAGATCACTCAAAAAGACTGGAAGGTTACCTGGACCGCCTCATTCCGGACGTGTTCAAGGAAAAGCTCAAGCCCGCCGAGATATTTATCCTCCTCTATGCTGTGTACCTCCATGACATAGGCTACAGGAATGAACAAGGCAAGATAGAATCCGACAATCATCCATTACGAAGCAAGGATTATATATTAAAAGACCCCAGGAAGTACCTTTTTGACCGATTTCCTCCCATGGAAGAAAGCGAAGCGCCATTAGCAGCCCAGGCGGTTGTCGAGGTGTGTTATGGGCATGCTCATGAATCTGTTTGCCCTCTTCGGGATATCTCAAATGATTTCGGAGATCAGAATCTGTGTCAAAAAGGACTTAACCTCCGGCGGCTTGCAGCGCTGCTAAGGTTAGCGGATGAGATGGACCAGGCCTATATTCGGTTGGGACACTTGAGAAATAGTATCTCTTTGCCTGCAATTGAAGAGGGTATAGTCAGAATGCACTGGAAGGGCGGTCAGAGTGTTGGAGAAGCTCTTGTTGATCTGGTACAGGGAATTAACGAAACCATGGAGCCTGTTAATGACTTGCTTACTGAATGGGGCTTTCCTAAAACAACTGTAGTATTGGAACCATTGGTGAAGAAATCGCCGCTTCCACCACAGGAGCCAATAGACTATAAGGAATTTATCCCCGAACACTATATCCCATCTATGTGCCACAATGAAAAAGGGGAAAACAATGGCCTTCTTCACGATTATGTTCTTGAATGGTTAAACGACTCCAAACGCAAGCTCCTGGCAGTGCTTGGTGACTACGGCATCGGCAAGACCTCTTTTTGTTATAAATTTGCCTGTGATATGACCGGATCTGCATACGTACCCGTTGTCGTCGAGCTTAAGACTGTGATGACAGAAGGGTGGCACAAGGTTATCCAAAAAGAAGTAAGAAGCAGAGCCACAGACAGCACCCAAAGCCCCGTGCTTATCCTGGATGGTTTTGACGAGTTATCTCTGACCTTTGATAAAGAGACCGTACTTAAAGAGATCGAAAACCTCTCAAAGACTACTCAGGAATACAAAAAGGTGATTCTGACGAGTAGGACCCAGTTCTTTAGAAGTGAAGATGAGGAAAGGGAAACACTTGTTCGGAAGAAGTTCCATGAACGAGGTCCTCGTTCGATGACATACCCGCGTTTTGAGAGAATATATGTCTCATTATTCGATGATGAGCAGATAAGACGGTATCTTGATCTTTGTTTAGGCAAAGCGGCGTCAGAGAAATTCTGGAACGAAACGGTGGAGAAGGTTTTTGATGTCAAAGACCTGGCCAGACGCCCGATATTGATCGAACTCATAGTCAATGATCTGGATGCCGTGCAAAACATAGAGGGCAAGGTAACACCGGGCAAGGTCTATCGTACTATCACAGAGAGGTGGCAAGAGAGGGAAGAGCAGCGGCTTCCTCAATCCATTGTGCTGCAGCACAGGGAAGAAAAGATACCCAAGAACATCATGCTGTTTATGGAGGAACTGGCATATTGGATGTTTACGCAGGAAAAAGACCGGCTGCATTTCAATACATTGAAGGACGCCATAAATAAGTATTTTGATGGTGAAACAAAAAAGAGGCTGAAATTATCCCTCGACAATCTCGATTATCAAATACGCAACTGTACCCTTCTCAGCCGAAATGAGGCCGAGGGTTACTATGCCTTTGGCCATCGGTCATTCATTGAGTATTTTGTTGCCAGAAAACTTGCAAGAGAGATACCGAAAGATAAGGCCAAAGAGATAAAGATCACGGATGAAACAGCCCTTTTTGTTTCGGAACTCATAGACCCCTCGGTTTACGAAAGCCTTGAACCGCCTCAAGGCGTCAGGGTTCCCGAGGACATGGTTTACATCCCTCCAGGGCAATTCATTATGGGTGAAGAAGATAACATTCGGATAGCGAGTTTGAAGGAAGGATTTTTTATAGATAAGTATCCCGTAACCAATGCCCAGTTCTATGCATTTCTCAATGAGCGGGGCAATCAGCAAGAAGGTGGCAGCGAGTGGATTCATCTGGAAGTAAGCTATAAAGAGGGGAGATGCCGAATAAGTAAGGATGGCAATCGCTTTGTGGTGGAGTCCGGCTTTGAGGATCATCCCGTTATCTATGTTACTTGGTACGGAGCGAAGGCGTATGCCCAGTGGGCAGGAAAAAGGTTCCCGGCCGAGAAGGAATGGGAAAAGGCGGCCAGGGGGATAGATGGGCGTGTCTATCCCTGGGGAAACGAATTTGACAAGGACAAGTGCAATACAGATGAATCGAAAGTTGGCCACACCACGCCAGTGAAAAAATACCAGGAAAGCCGCAGCCCATATGGCTGCTTAGACATAGCTGGAAATGTCTGGGAATGGACTAATAGTTGGTACGATGAAAAAGAGAAAAATAGGGTGCTGCGGGGCGGTTCTTGGGGCGGCAATCGGGGCAGCGCCCGCTGTGCGAACCGCCTCTGGTTCGGCCCGGAGTACTGGAACGACTACACCGGGTTTTGTTGTGCCAGGACATTATAGCCCTTTGTCCTTTTGCCTTTTGCAGGCGAAGGTAGCCGAAGAGATATTGACCATAAAGATATCGTAACAGTTCACAGTTTACGGTTGATCAAAACAGGCTACCAACTTAAAGCGGAACAAATTTTGCCATAATCAAGCAAAATCTAAGGAACTGAATTTACAGTCTCTCCAGACTTACGTTGGTAACCTCAAAACATAAAACCGTTGTAACTACTTAGGTGGATAGGCTGAAGGCTGAAGACTGTTAGGAAAAAGCGCATTTTGAAGCCATGTTTGGTGCAAGAATCAGATGCTTCCGCTAAAGTATGGCAATCGTACTCTTCTGACCCTTCAGCCTTCAGTCTAAACAGCTTCAGCCTGACTACGTGAGTAGTCACAAACTGTAAACTGTAAACCGACAACCGTGAACTGTTTTAAACAAGGAGCTTTTTAAATGAAAACATGGCTTTTTAGAATAACTTCTGTCTGTTTTTCCATAATTTTTTTATTTTTCTCTATAAGCTGTAATGATAAATCATCATCAAATCAAGTCATCGTAGTAGGCTCTCAATGGTATGGTCATATTCCTGTATGGATTGGCATAGAAAAGGGAATATTTAAGAAATACGGTTTTGACGTTAAATGGCAGTTTATTGGAAAGAGCATGGATCGATTAAATGCTATTTCTTCAGGAGAGGCTCATTTTGCCAGTTTAGGGGAAATCGCCATGCTCAGTGCAATGGCGCAAGGCAATACACGTTTTTACTGGGTTGGTAATCAGGATATTGCACCTGGATTTGAGGGGCTTGTTGCAAAGGAAGGGATAACGTCATTTGAGCAGTTAAAAGGAAAAAAAATCGGCTTTCCCTTTGGCGCATCTGTTGATATTACATGCAGACTTCTTTTAAAACAACATGGCCTTGATCCAAACAAGGATGTTCGTTTAGTCAATCTTGAAGTCGGGGATGTTCCTTCAGTATTTCAAACAGGTCGAATAGATGCAGCGATAATCTGGGAGCCAGGCTTTTCAAAACTTGCATCTATTGATGGTGCAACAGTTCTGGGAATGGATACTGATACGGAAGTTTATAAAAAGTTTGGTACCATGACCGGTCCTGATGTTCTGATAATCAATAAGGCCTGGAGTGATGAGGATCGCTTAAGAGCCAAAAGGTTTATGAAAGCTTATTTTGAGTCTTTGAAGTGGGTTGATTATAATTCAGAGGAAGCGGTTAAGTTGATCCAGGAAAAATATATTAACCAGGATTTAAGTCTTATTCAGAAAAATATAGAAAAATTCATCTGGCATGATATTGAAGACCAGAAGCGTATTATGACTGATAATGGTATATTTGGTCAGGCAGATTATATTCTCCGTATTCTTCATGAGGATATGAAAGTTATTCCCAATAAACCTGATTTTCGCAAATGGGTTAATCTTGATATTCTTTCTTTTTAGGAACGGGGTTTAAATAACTTTCTCGTTATTGCGCTCAGATTTAGGTTGGATTTGTTCAATCTGAGGGCTCAAAATCTTAAGGAATAGCGAGCTATTTTGTAGATTTTGTGCTCTCAGATCGGGCAAAGGCGGCCTGAAGATGAGATGCAGGAATGGGAAAGTTGTTTAAACCCTGTTCCTTAGGAAATGAGAAGGGCTGTTAAAATAAATAAAAGTGCAATCATTATAAGTCAGGGGGAATGACGGGTGGAAGGAAAAGAACTTGGTTTATGGCGTTCTTCTGTTATTGGAGCTATAGGGTTACTTGTTTTTCTCAGTCTTTGGGAAGCTCTTGTGAGAACAAATGTTATTGACCCCTTTTTCTTGCCGGCGCCGACTCAGGTCATTGATAAAGCAATTCAAATGACTACTGCTAAAGATGCGGTTTTATTAACAGACATTAAAATAAGCGCAACAAGAGTGCTGACAGGGTTTTTGTTGAGTGTTCTTGTAGGCGTACCTGCAGGGTTGATTATGGGGATGAACTCGGTTATTCGTGCGGCGATAAATCCGATTATTTCAATAATCCGACCTTTGCCCGCATTAAGCTGGATTCCCCTCTCTATGCTCTGGCTGGGTATTGATGAGCAGCAAAAGTATGCAATTGTTTTTATGGGGAGTTTTGCTTCCATTTTAGTTTATACCACAGATGCAACCATGCGTGTGGATCCCATTCTTCGACGAGCTGCCATGAATCTTGGTGCTTCACCACTACAGATACTTCGTTATGTTATTCTCCCTGGAGCATTGCCGGACCTGTTAACAGGCCTTAAAGTTGTTTTTGCTATTGCATGGACATGTGTTATTTCAGCCGAAATGGTTGGCGCTAATAGTGGTTTAGGATTTCGCATCTGGACTGCTAAAGAATGGTCTGATACCGGTCAGGTTCTTGTGGGCATGATTAGTATCAGTGTTACAATGCTGGTATTGGATATTCTTTTTCGCGGGTTAGAAAGAGTGCTTTTGCCCTATCAAAGGAAAACTTCCGGAACATGAGCGAAGCATTAATTAAATTTGACAATATAACAAAACGCTTTTCTTTACGTAAAGGTGATATTGTAGCAGTAAAAGATTTTTCTCTTGAGATTAAAAAAGGTGAAATATTAACAATAGTGGGCGCTTCGGGATGCGGCAAAACAACTGTCCTTAACATGGTCGCAGGATTTTTAACTCCCAGTTCAGGGAACATTTTACTCGACGGGCAGCCTATAACAAAAATTGAACCGCGATGCGGTATGATTTTTCAAAATTATGCCTTATTTCCATGGCTGAGTGTGAGAAAAAATGTTGAGTTTGGGCCTAAAATAAACGGCGTTTCTAAAAAGGTGCGAACAGAGGAATCAGCTAAGTACATAGAAATGGTTGGCTTAAAAGGATTTGAAGATGCCTACCCCGGGGAGCTGTCAGGAGGAATTCGCCAGCGTACTGCTCTATGCAGGGTACTGGCAAATAAGCCTGACATTCTGTTGTGTGATGAGCCTTTTGCAGCCCTGGATGCAATGACGAGGCAGATCATGCAGCAAGAACTTTTAAGAATTGTCAATGAATCGGGACAAACTATACTTTTTATAACCCACTCTATTGATGAAGCACTTATTTTAAGCGATAAAATTGTTGTTATGTCTGTTCGACCGGGAACAGTCAAACACATTTATGACATCGAACTTCCCCATTCCGGAAAGGTTGAGGTTCAACTCACCGATGAATATCTAAAATTAAAATGACAGATATGGGCTATGGTTGAAGAGGAAGTAAAGACATCGATGAATATAGTTTCGAGTTAACAGATAGATTTGCATAAGGGCTGGTGTAGAGAAAAAACACCTCTCCATCTCGCACCTATCGATTTCTTTCCCCAGCTTTTAGCCGTCAGTGTGGAACGGCTTATTTGCCTGCTTGTTACGTTATTTTATTAACCCTTCCTTGCGTAAGATGGACAAAATTTCGTTATCAGTAATGGTTGCTTTGCTGGGTTTGATATATATTAGAATTTGGATAACCGCGCCCTATGGGCGGGGGTAAAAATAGCTTTGCGTAGAGATCTGCCCAGATGTATTTCCTAATTGAGTTGTTCCCGCAATTCAAAAA
>JAJSZP010000130.1 GCA_030262775.1 Deltaproteobacteria bacterium
TCAGCAAATTCCTCAATATTAACTCTCAGGATATCTTTCTCAATTAAAATAACATTAAAAAGGCTGTTTGAAGTAAGTTCTGTTTTTAACAAAGAAATTATCTTATGATCTTTTTCAACTGCATAAACTTTTTTTGCTATCCGGGCAGCAGGAATCGTAAGGGCTCCCAAGCCGGCCCCTATCTCTAAAACAATATCTTCCGGCATTACCCCGCAACGATTCAGAATCATTTCCGAGGTGGCAGGATTTTCCAGAAAATGTTGGCCTAACTGCTTCCTGGCATGCATTTGCCAGGCAGTAAGTAGTACTCTGGGTAATGTCATATTCAAAATTTCTTGCGTAATCGAAGTTTAATAAATATTCTGCGAGTTATAAAATAGGACGCTATACCGGGGAGAATGCCAAGAATAACTCCACCTGTAATCATAGCAATAGTAACATCTACTCCCAGTTTTAACAGCTCTAAAATCGACTCATATTTTGTACTAAAAGGAGCTGAATTGCCAAGAATAGATATCCCAAGATCGTAGCTGCCCTTGTAAAAAAAAGGTATAGTAACAGGATTGCTGAACCATACGCCGATTGCAGCGGCAGCCTTGCTCCCCCGTAAAATAAATGCCAGCGCTAAAGCAATAACTGTATGAAAAGGAATGGTAGGAGTTACGCTGATAAATACTCCTATAGCCATTCCAAGAGCAACATAATGTGGGTCACCATTAAGCTGTTTAACTCTGATTATAAGCCGACGGATTTTCTCCTTCAAATTCATTTAATTTTACCGTTTCTGATGGTTTTAATCAATTACTAGTTTAGCTAACATCAAATATTATTATTTTCAACATTTCATTATTATTTACTACCACCTGCAACAGAAGATTTCTTGACTTTATCTATATCATTAAGTAATATTTATTTAAATATGCATATTATTTACTACTCACCTATTGGAGGATTTCATGTCAAAAAAAGGGGGAAAATCAATAAGTTTTGATGTAATGGTTAAATTTTTTATACGGCATTATGATATCCCTACAAAAAAAGATCTAGCCTATCTTATGACAAAGATAGATCATCTGGAAACGCTGATTAAGTCAAAATCAGCGCCAGGCAAAAGCAAACATTCAGCTAAATCCGCTCCTAAAAGAAAAGAATTCGACCCTGCATCTTCTTTAACAGCTTCCGATATGGTCATGAAGGTCATTAAGAAGTCCGGGCAAGGTGCGGATTTTGCCGAAATTCAGGTTGAAACGGGCTTTGGGGAAAAAAAACTTAGAAATA
Organism: Deltaproteobacteria bacterium; assembly: GCA_030262775.1. Classification (GTDB taxonomy): domain Bacteria; phylum Desulfobacterota; class Desulfobacteria; order Desulfobacterales; family ETH-SRB1; genus B13-G4. Next base: position 1,279 of record JAJSZP010000130.1, read on the forward strand.
TTATATTCAGACTTAACCAGACAGAAAAGATTAAGCGCAAGAGACGTGGTGTATATATAGTCTCATAGATCTTTTTGCCATAAAGATCCGAAGTGTCCATAATCTTATATTTAAACTCACGAATCAGGCAGCCAAATATCAAATCTCAAACAAGCAACTCCGAAAGGTAGTTATATGGATAATACTTTGGATCAAAACAATCCCGATATTAAACAAAACGACAATATTTGCGGCTATTTAATAAAAAAAATAGTAGAACTTAAAGAAATAAGATCAATTCTATATGATATAGAGCATAGTGCAACAGGCGCCAGACATATCCATTTAAGTAACAATGATAAGGAAAATACTTTCGGCGTAGCCTTTAAGACAGTGCCAACTGATTCAACCGGTGTTGCACACATCCTGGAGCATACTGTTCTTTGTGGTTCCAGGAAATTCCCCGTACGTGATCCTTTTTTTTCCATGCTGAAAAGAAGTTTGAGCACTTTTATGAACGCATTTACTGCGTCTGACTGGACGATGTATCCCTTTTCTACACAGAACAGGAAAGATTTCTACAATCTAATGGATGTGTATCTTGACTCCGCCTTTTATCCTAACATAAATGAACTCAGCTTTAAACAAGAAGGACACCGCCTTGAAATTGAGAATAATATAAAAGTCCCTGAGTCATCTCATCTGGTTTATAAAGGCGTAGTGTATAATGAAATGAAAGGCGCCATGTCATCACCAGATCAAGTAATGTCCCATGCCCTGTTAAATAAGCTGTACCCTGATACAACATATAGTAATAATTCAGGTGGTGATCCCGCTATAATACCCGGTTTATCCTATTCTCAACTTAAGACTTTTCACAAACGGCATTATCATCCGAGCAATGCTTTTTTCTACACATATGGAAACTTGCCTTTAAGAGATCATCTGTCTTTTATTCAAAGTAAAATTTTAAAAGACTTTACAAAAATCAATCCTGAAACAGATGTTCTCTCTCAACCCAGGTGGGATAAACCCATAAAGGCAACTTATCCATATCCTATTGGTAAAAATGAAGATCCATCAAAAAAATACCAGACTTGTGTCGCGTGGCTGACTGCAGATATAAAAAATTCTTTTGAAGTACTTGTTCTTACTCTACTTGAGCAAATTCTTCTTGGAAATTCAGCATCGCCGCTGCGCAAGGCTTTGATAGATTCAAACCTTGGAACAGCTCTCAGCGACGGAACCGGGTATGACTCAAATAATAAGGACACCATGTTTGTCTGTGGGCTTAAAGACGTTAAAAAATCCGTCTCAGGCAAAATCGAATCTATCATTTTTAATGTTTTAAATGAACTCGCAACCAAAGGAATCAACAATAAACTTATAGAGTCAGCTATTCATCAGGTTGAATTCCATCGCAAAGAAATAACCAACATTCCTTACCCTTATGGTCTTCGCTTACTTTTAACTTTTTCCGGAAGCTGGCTTCACGGAGGCAAGCCCGAAAGGGTTCTGCAATTTGATACAGATCTTCGCAGACTTCGTGATGAGCTTTCTAAAAACCCTCTGTTCGAGAACAGCATAAAAAAGTATTTTATAAATAATTCTCATAAAGCGCTTCTCACTCTTGCTCCTGACCAGATGATGGAAAAAAAAGAAAAAGAACGGGTTACAAAAGAACTTGAAGTTATAAAAGCCGGCTTGACACAATCAGATATTGAAAAAATAAATGAAGAGGCAGAAACCTTAAAGAAACTGCAGGAAGAAAAAGAAGATGTTTCCTGTCTCCCAACGTCAGAAATTGAAGATATCCAGCCCTCAGTTCAAATTGTACATGAATCTGAAACATATTGCAGGGATGCTGTATCTTGTTGTTACAATCAGCCTACCTACGGCATTTTCTACTTTTCTTCAGCAGCAGGCGCAGGCACGTTGCAAAATCAGATGCTTCCTCTTGTACCCTTTTTTTGCTATGCTTTCTCCAAAACAGGTACAGAATCAAGAGGATATACGGATTTAGCGCGGCTGATTGACGCATATACGGGCGGAATTGGTTTATCAGCTCATGCTCGCACAAATTTTGAAGGAACAGCCGCCGCCTGTATACCATTTATAACATTCAACGGGAAATGCCTTGTCAGGAACCAGAGCAGGATGTTTGAAATAATCAAAGAACTGTTATATGAATTTGACTTTTCTGATCTGGATAGATTAAAAAGCCTTCTGCTTGAATACAGAGCAAAAATGGAATCCATGATAATTCATAATGGTCATAGATTAGCCATTTCTCTTGCCTCAAGAAATTTTTCAACTACCTGCGCTTTAAGCGAAACCTGGCACGGTATTCACCAGTTACAGACCATTAAAAATATAACCGACGATCTTACCAATAACAAACTTGAATCTGTTTCTGACAATCTATCATCTATAGGAAAAAATCTCTTCAATAGCAATAACCTCAAAATTGCTTTGATTGGAGAAAACAACGCGCTTTCCAGTGCATCTTCTTATGCTTCTTCAATACAAAAAAAACTTAATGAAACATCATCTGCAAAATCATCAACTGCTTTTATTTCCCCTAAAATAACCCTTAATGATGAAAATATCAGGGAGGGCTGGAGTACATATTCTGCTGTATCATTTGTATCCCTTGCATTTAAAACTGTACGCATGGAGCATGAAGATGCACCTGCTTTGTCTATAATCAGCAAGCTGCTCAGGTCGCTGTATCTGCACCGGGAGATTCGAGAAAAAGGCGGCGCATACGGTGGCTTATCAATATATAACTCAGAAAACGGTATTTTCAGTTTTAGTTCTTACAGAGATCCACATATAGTATCTACTCTGAAAGTGTATGATGAAGCGATGACATTCATTAAATCAGGGAACTATGCTGAGGAAGACATCAAAGAAGCAATCCTTCAAGTATGCTCAGAGATAGATAAACCGGATCCTCCAGGCCCTGCTGCAAAAAAGGCATTTTACAGAAAATTGATTTCATTGTCAGATGATGCTCGAAAATCTTTCAAAACAAATCTTCTTTCATTAAAGCGCAATCAGGTAATAAAAATTGCGGAAAAATATTTCAATCAGGAAGAAAAAAAACAGGCTGTAGCAGTAATATCCAGTGAAGAGAAATTAAAAGAGGCAAATCAAAAGATCAAAGAAAGTCCTCTAAATCTTTTCAGGATTTAGTATTGAAGTGGACCCCAAGTCAAGGACAATTCTCGCCTTCAATTCCTTGCTATGTTTTTTGCCCATTCTGTGCCTTCTTTTTCCTGGAAACACACCTTAACACACTTGTCTCATTTTTGGGGTCCACTATAATTTTGAAATCCATACGATATGGTACCGGCAATGCCAAATTATTTGTGATAATTTATGGAATCTACTCATTTGTTACTCCTTCGTTCAAGTTGTGGGAAACTCGAACCTTGAAGTAATAAATGTTGTTCAGATGGTAAAACAACTGAACTGTAACCTGGCTCCGAGGGCCAGGTTTTTTATGTTAGAATAAATGATATGATTTCACAAAACGTCATACAATCAACTTCTTAATATTATCATAACCCAGGCTAAACTTGAGCATAATTAACATGGAGCAACTTTCAGCTTGAGTAAATTAAAAGTAATCATTTTAATAACGCTTTTTTTGTTATTTTCCGGTCTGTTCTGCTTTCTACTTGATATCTTTATATATGCAGACATACCTGCATCAGCCATTTATCATAATGAAAAACTTATAATTATTAAACCAGGCCAGGCCTTTAAGTCCTTTTCAAAAAGCCTGCAACAAGATGGTATTATAAAAGATCTGTATAAATTTAATTTATTTGCCCGCATTAAAGGATATGACAAAAAAGTAAAAGCAGGAGAATACATTCTTTCTCCTTCCATGACACCGTACAACATACTTCAAATTCTGGCTGCCGGGAAGGTTTGTCTTCACAAGATAACCATACCCGAAGGTTATAATATGCGTCAGATCGCCTCAATTACAGCCAGAGCCCTATTCTGCTCAGAAACAGAATTTATAGGCTCTGCAACCGACTCATCATTTGTACATGAAGAAGGAATTGACGCTGAAACCTTTGAAGGCTATCTCTTTCCGGACACATATTACTTCTCAAAGGACGTAACTCCTGAAAAAATTATATCTGCAATGGTTAAGAGGTTCCGTTCTGTTTTTACTTCTACCTGTAAAGAACAAGCAAAAAAACTGGGACTTTCAATTCATCAGACAGTAACGCTGGCATCCATAATCGAAAAGGAAACGGGTGATCCCAAAGAACGGTCTGTAATCTCTTCTGTTTTTCACAATCGTTTAAAGAAAAAAATGCGGCTTGAAAGTGATCCCACGGTTATCTATGGGATAAAAAAGTTTGACGGTAATATAAAAAAAAGACATCTTAAAACATCAACACCTTATAATACCTATAAGATTCATGGTCTTCCACCGGGACCAATTGCAAACCCGGGGATAAAGGCAATAGAAGCAGCTCTTTTCCCCGCTGACACGGATTTTCTTTATTTTGTATCAAAGAAAGACAATACTCATATGTTCTCAACCAATATAAGGGATCACAACAAGGCTGTACGAAAGTATCAATTAGGAAAATAATGAACTTTTCTGACAGGATTAACAAAACTTACATGTCAAAAAAAGGAAATCCAATGGATATTTCAGATTTTTCAGATGAACAGATTGCCGGCCAGCGCCTGATGGCAGGATTTGACGGAACCAGGCTCAATGATGACCTGATTTTTCTTATTGATACTCTAAAGATTGGAGGAATCATCCTGTTTTCAAGGAACCTGACCAGCCCGGATCAGATAAAAGACCTGTGTATGTCGGTTCAGGAATATGCGATAAAATGCGGCCAACCACCACTATTGATCTCAATTGATCAAGAGGGAGGACAGGTAGCCAGACTGAAAGAGCCTTTTACCCAGTTTTCAGGCAATCCATATATGAAAGATGAAGAAGATGCAGGGCATTTTGCAGAAATAACCGCCTCTGAATTGAAAAAGGTTGGTATAAATATGAACATGGCGCCAGTGCTTGATGTGGCATTTGATAACAAGAAAAGTATTATGAAAGATAGATCCTTGGGGAATAATCCGGAATGGGTATCAAGGCTGGGAGTAACAGTAATAGAGCGACTTCAAAGAAATGGGATCATGGCTGTTGCAAAGCATTTTCCAGGAATCGGCAGAACAGTACTTGACTCTCATATTGAAATGCCTCCGCTTGATGCAGATCTCCGGATTTTAGAATCAAGCGATCTTCGTCCGTTTTATGAAGCTATAAAGCACGATGTGGCTGGGATTATGCTATCACACATACTTTATAGTAAAATAGACATAAAATGGCCTGCAAGTCTTTCAACTAAAATTGCAAAAGATCTTCTTCGAGACAGAATGGGTTTTGATGGAATAGTTATGACAGATGATCTGGATATGGGAGCGATTAAAAGCAATTGCGATATAAAAACCGTTATAAAACAAATACTTTCGGCAGAGATTGACATTGCTCTAATCTGTCACAAAGGCCCGAATATAGAAATTGCATATGAGAAAATTTTAAAGGAACTTAAGGATTCTAAAAATATTAAGGACATGGGAGTTAACTCTGTAAAAAGAATACTGAAAACAAAAGAAAAATACTAAAAATTTTTTCGGTTTTAATGGAAAAAACAATGAAAAAGATATGAAAAATGATTACTGTAATAAATTTTTTACATAATAGGCATTTTTATGCTATAAAGTTAAATATGATTACCAATAAACAAAATGTTGGATCTTTACTGCTGCGGCTTGGAGAAAGATTGAAAGAGGCACGCCTGGCTCGCAACGAAAGCCAGGAACTGTTCGCACAAAGGCTTGGCTTAACCCGCCAGTCGTACAGTAAAATGGAAAAAGGTT
>JAJSZP010000131.1 GCA_030262775.1 Deltaproteobacteria bacterium
CATCGGCTGAGAGGATATTTTTGATATTTGATAACAAAGACAGGCTGCCGCAACCCAGGGTTGAAAGTGGATATAAATTGCCTGCCATAGATAATATTGACAAAATAGAGATGGAAGATGTGTCTTTCAGTTATATTCCTGACGAACCGGTTCTAAATAAAGTTTCATTTAAAATAATTGCCGGTGAAACAATAGCAGTTGTAGGAAGGACAGGTTCGGGAAAGACAACTTTGATCAACCTTATTATCAGGTTTTATGATCCAACATCAGGGAGAATACTTATCAATGAAAAGGATATAAAAAATTATGAAAAATCAGTTCTCAGGTCGAAAATAGCGCTTGTAATGCAGGATCCATTTCTGTTTTCAGGAACTATACGAGAAAACATATGGCAGGGTAACAGCAATATCTCAGAAAAAAAAATAAAATATGTTATTGAGGCTTCAAACTGCAGCGCCTTTATAAAAAGATTGCCGGATGGTATTGATACCATAGTATCTGAAGGCGGCGTATCAATTTCCAGCGGTGAACGGCAGTTGATATCAATTGCCAGAGCTTTTGCCCGTAATCCTGATCTTATTATACTTGATGAGGCGACTTCATATATTGATTCAGAGACAGAGCAAAAGATTCAGGAGGCAGTTTCCAGCCTTATGAAAAGCCGGGCATCTATTATTATTGCTCACAGGCTCACAACGGCGCGCAATGCCGATAGAATTATCGTGATAAATAAAGGCCGGATAATTGAGACAGGGACGCATGTCGAATTGATAAAAAAAAGAGGGTTTTATTTTAGATTAAATCAACTGCAGGGATGACCTTTTATGAAAGAGTTTTTTAAAGTAACCGATTTAGAGCATACACTCAAATATTCTGCTGTTTTTCCCAATGTCGGGACTGAATTTATTGAGCTGTATGAAGCGTTTGAAAGAATTCTTGCTGTTGACATTGTTTCCGACATTAACCTGCCTGATTTTGTTCGTTCTACTATGGATGGCTATGCTGTTAAAGCTTCATCTACCTTTGGCGCAACTGAAGAAAATCCAGCATATCTGACAGTCAAAGGCACAATTGATATGGGTAAACCTGCCGGCCTTTCAATAGGTTCCGGCGAGGCTGCTAAAATTTCTACGGGAGGAATGCTGCCTGATGGTTCAGACAGCGTTATAATGGTTGAATATACAGAGGTTGTAGATAAAACAACTATAGAAATATACAGAAGTGTTGCCCCTGGCCAGTATGTATTAGCAATAGGGGAAGATATTAAAAAAGGAAATAATCTGCTCTCGTGTGGTCAGAGACTGAGGCCTCAGGAGATAGGATTACTTGCCGCTTTAGGCAAGGATTCAGTAAAAGTATATAAAAAACCGGTTATCGGTATTATTTCTACCGGAGATGAAATAGTGCCAATAAATAATACACCTGACAAAGGCCGGATTCGCGATATAAATACTTATACGCTATCAAGCCAGGTACACAAAGCAGGTGGCATCCCTGTCGCTTATGGAATCATTGAGGACGATTTTGACGCTCTTTTAGAAAAGTGTTCTTTTGCAATTGCTCATTCGGATATGGTTTTGATTTCAGGGGGCAGTTCTGTTGGAACACGGGATTTGACAATAGAAGTACTTTCCTCTTTGCCAGGCTCAGATATTATGGTCCACGGGATTTCCATAAGCCCCGGTAAGCCGACAATTTTGGCCAGGACCAGTGGTAAAGCCATATGGGGTTTGCCAGGCCATGCTGTATCAGCCATGATAGTCTTTGAAATTGTTATTCGGCCATTTATTGAAAAAATAAGCGGTCTTTCTTTAAAGTATAAAAAGGAATTAAGAATACCCGCACTGCTTAGCAGAAATATATCATCCGCTCAGGGACGTATAGATTATATGCGTGTCAGGCTGATAGAAAAAAACGGTATTAACTGGGCTGAACCGGTTCTTGGCAAGTCAGGGCTCATAAGCAATCTGACAAAGGCCGACGGACTTATCAAGATAGGAATAAATACGGAGGGACTGGATAAAGGCTCAAAGGTTCGGGTTATTCCGGTATAAAAAATGAACAACAATCGCAACATATATTTAAAAATGAAAACTCTAAAAGAGGCGCGTGAAATCCTTTTTGATCTTTTTCCTTCAGATAAAGTTTTTTCGAGTGAATTTGTTCCGACCCCCGATTCAGCAGGAAGGGCGCTTGCAGAAGCGGTAACGGCAAAGCTTTCATCACCTCATTTTCACGCATCCGCTATGGATGGGATTGCAGTCAAGGCTGAAAATACATTTGGAGCAAACGAATTAAGTCCAATGGAACTTACAGTCGGGGAAAATGCATTTTTTGTCAATACCGGCAATGCACTTCCTGAAAATACAAATGCAGTTATTATGGTTGAACATATAAATGTTATAGATGAAAACAGTCTGAAAATCGAAGCGCCGGCATATCCATGGCAGAACGTTCGCAAGATGGGAGAAGATATAGTGGCAACAGAGCTGTTGTTCCCCCGGAACCATGTTATTGCCCCCTATTGTTTGGGGGCGCTGTTATCAGGAGGCATATTTTCAGTTTTGGTAAAGAAAAAACCAAAAACGCTTATTATTCCGACAGGATCAGAACTTGTTGACTGGCGAAATGCTGTAATTGAAGATATTAAGCCGGGTCAGGCTCTTGAAACAAATTCGTTTGTTCTGGGCAAACTTATTGAATCCTGCGGCGGTTCTTTTATAAGGCATGAGATAATCAAAGATAATATGGAAAAAATAAAGGCTGCTGTTTATGATGCCGTAAATAGCGACTTTGATATTGTCCTTATTTTAGGAGGATCATCCGCGGGATCAGAAGATTATGCAAAAAGCATAATTAACGATCTTGGGGAAGTACATATTCATGGCGTAACAATAATGCCCGGAAAACCGGTAATAATAGGCTCGGTAAATAACAAGCCTGTATTTGGCATGCCGGGATATCAGGTATCATCAATCGTGGCATTTGAACAATTTGTTAAACCTCTGATTTGCAGAATGCTTGAACAACCTGACAATGAACGGAAAAAAGTACAAGTAGAACTTACACGAAAAATTGCCTCAAAGCTTGGAGTGGAAGAATTCCTGCGCGTAAAGCTGGGCGTTGTTGGTGACAGGATTGTGGCAACTCCCTTGCCAAGAGGCGCCGGCAGCATAACCACTTTAACTAGGGCAGATGGGATTATTCGGATTCCAAATCATATAGAAGGATTAAATACTTATGAAAAGGTTGATGCAGAACTCCTGCGTCCCGTGTCTTATATAAAAAATACAATTGTCGCGGTTGGAAGTCATGACAACTCACTGGACATCCTGGCTGATCAGATAAGGTCAAAATACAGCAACATTGCACTTTCTTCAAGCAACGTCGGAAGCATGGGCGGATTAATGGCGATAAAAAAGGGAGTATGTCATCTGGCCGGATCACATCTTCTAAACACTGAAGACGGTTCTTATAACATATCATACATAAAGAAATATCTGCCAAATATCAGTATAAGGCTTGTCAATTTCGTATTCAGGGACCAGGGGTTGATTGTGCCTCCCGGCAATCCCAGAAAAATAAAAGGGATAGAAGATCTTGGTCGGGAGGATATTGTGTTCATAAACAGACAATCCGGATCAGGAACCAGAATCCTTCTTGATTACAGGCTGCAACAGCTCGGCATTAAACCCCAAATAATAAGAGGATATGAAAATGAAGAATATACTCACATGTCTGTGGCAGTGGCGGTGCTCAGCGGGGCAGCAGATGTGGGTTTGGGCATTTATGCTGCTGCAAAGGCGCTTAATCTGAATTTTATACCTGTTGTCACAGAAGAGTATGATTTTGTAATTCCAAAAGAACATTTCGAGTCAAAAAATATTCGGATTCTGCTTGAAACCATAAATACTGCAAAATTTAAAAAGCGGGTTGAAGCATTAGGTGGATATCATACTGAAAGAACCGGCGAAATTATTGCTATCCTGGACTAACACTCGGCCTAAGTAGTTCCCTCGTCTCCCCCATTTTTCCTAAATACTAAACTCACAACATAATGACTGCTCTGATTTTGAACCCTCTTGTTTGCCGCGGTTAATTCTTAAATGTTGCGCTAAATTTAAGTTAATTGCTGTCATACGTTATAAGATAAAGGTTTGCAGGCATTCTGTCATGCAAAAACCTCAAACTACTATGTTTGACCTGAATCTTCCCGATTGGGATTTTGTAAAAAATAACTTATTGATTTAATTGATCAAAAAATTTTTAGTGTAGTGACAATTGACCAATTTAGCCACTAAAACTGCTTCAAAATATAGCTTTAGAAGTAGAAAAATCACTCAAAATCTACAAAAAGTGTAGAAAATGCCATTTTTTCACCATTTTTGATGGTCAAATGAGACCATTAAGAAGCTTGTTAGTCTCAATTGTTACTACACTAAAAAAATAATGTTAAATAATATCATGTGGTTAAAAATGCGTCAGTGTTGATCTGGAAGATTCCGGTAGGTTGCTCAAATACTTGGCCACTGCATAGTACCTTATGGGTTTGATTAAACCGAAGTTCCCCCATGGACTCGTAACTATTTGAAATTATTATGCCTGTACATGGCTACAACATAGTTAAGTGCCTGATATTATTAGACCGAGGGGGGGGACTTCAGATTAAAAAAATTGGGTTCATCCGACTAAAGCGTACTTGGTTTTATAAAGACCATAGATTTTAAGTTTAAAGAATTCAGCATCTCAGAACCCATAGGCCTGCCTTTGGAGAGTTTTGATTTTATTGTTTGTTACCTCCAAAGGTCCAGTTGAAATCGGATAATCATAGTGGTTAAGGATGCCAAAAGCATGACTGGCCAAGGTATTTGCAAATTTTTTCAGTTGGCGGATGGCATTGCAACATAGACACTGAACACGTTGAACGGGAAGCTGAATAAATACGGCCTTCGCTCCGATGGGTACGGTTTTGAACATCCTGGTTATTGTGCCTCTATGTTTCAGATCCTTGCCGCCACAAATTGGGCAGCACAACGAAAACGGTGCAGGTTTAATAGAAAAAATGACCTGGCCGTCATTGCAGGTCGTTCGAACATAATGATAGCCTTGAATTCCAAATCCATGATAAAGTAAACTGGTGGACATATGTTAACTCCTTTCTGTCTGGTTTGATTGCCATCAAAAAGGAACATGTATGCCCACACTTTTCAATCAAAAGTACGCTTAAGCCGGAAGAACCGAAAATCGCGCATTACTCACCAGGTTTGTCATTGATTTGGGCTTTTGGTTTTTATGCAAAATATCTTTCTTTTTCGCTGTAAATACAGCCGCAGTATTGCTGGCGATACAATTTAAGACGTTTGGACTCTTCTATGCCTTCTTTCCAGCCGGAACGAAAGTCCTGGTAGTAAAATGAAATGCCAACTGATTTGCTGATAGATTCTCCTATTGATTTTATCATATCATGCTTCTGGAATTTGCTGTATAAAAGAGTAGAGGAGAAACAATCAAACTTTCCGCGCTTTGCTATCAGAGCTGTTGACCGAAGTCGGTCGTGATAGCAGTATAGGCAGCGATTTGATTCTCTGAAAACCGTGTTTTGAATAAAACCTTCCAAATCGTAACCTTCCTGGTAAATGACCTTTAGATTAATAATATTTGCATAATGTTCAAGGGATTGCTGCCTTTTTAGACACTCGGTGTAGGGATGTATGTTTTGTCTGAAAAAAAAACCCATTACATTATGGTCTTCGTTGCGAAGGATTTTTATAGGGTATATTGAGCATGGCGCGCAACATATGTGCAGTAGAATTTTCAATTTCTTTCTCCAAAAATTTTGACCTGTGAAAATAAATTTTCCCGGACAATCAATTAGTTGTCAATATAAAAGTAACGGAATCTCGCGGTCAACATAACAAAAAAAACATATAATTACTAAAGACCTTAGCTTTTGGTGCAGGTGAGCTTGGTCGTTAGCTTCCTTAATCAAGTGAGCGTATGAAACTCTTTAAACCAGAAAATGGATGAGTAATGAGGACATGTACTTATCTCATATGTAGTTTAATCGTCATTCTGTTTATAGATTGTACCTCAATGACTGAGACACAAAAAGATAGAGAAGGGCGAATTCAGTCATCGCCTCAATATAAAAACGGTGCGTTTATTAATCCCAATGGAGTCTCTTCTAAACTATTTTCGCAAGAAAGCCGGGAATATGGGAAAACCCATTTGTGATGATGGCTCGACTTGCCGTGGCATTGTTTGAATCTCTTGCCGAGTGAATGGCAAGACGCCATTCCATTTTTGCAGATTTATAGATTCGCCACTGATTTTCACGGTTGAACCAAGCGAAAATTGAGGTGACTCCCCCGTTTCAGTTTGGCGTACTGCATTTTTGATAAGAGGTGCCAGATACATAGCTCCATTTTTTAACGATACATACGCAATATTCTTGCCATCAGGAGAAATGCGAGCCGGTGTTTCGTATTCTCGCGTGTCGTTCGTCAACAACATTTTACCGCTGCCATCGTATTGAATATGGTAAATATCGGCGCTGATCACTTTCGATCCTTCGATTGCTTTTGTTTGGGAATAAAATATAGTCTTGCTGTCAGGATACCACGAAGGGCTAACACCATTATCCAGCTTGTAGATGTGCCCCGTTAAAACATTTACTGCTTTCAATTGACCGGAAATGGCGCTGACAAGCAGCAATTCCCGCCCGTCACCTGGCAAATTTTTTTATCATATGCGGAGACAATTTGAATGTTTTCACAACATATTGTGGTAAGTAACGCAGATTTTTTGATTAAGAAAGCCTTTTTGGGGGAAAAGCACAAGAGAATCATTTCTGAAATCAAGGCAGTCTGCCTTCAAACATAGATATCCCTTCCCGGCAAGCCAGACTTCTTTTCATTTCGCGGTTTTTCTGATGTACCTACATAGGAAATATTGCCTTTAAGAAGTATCATACAAGATGATCGGGGGTTGGAATTTGACGCCGTAAAGAATAGCTTGATAAAGCATTTGCATTGATTCAAACGCAAACTCTTTAAACAAGGCTATGTTCCCTTTAATTGTTGAAACTGTCCCAGCGAAATGCCAAGCAAAGACTCTATCGATATCTTTGGGTACTGTTCAAGTGAACGCCGCCATCCAAGATAATTTG
>JAJSZP010000132.1 GCA_030262775.1 Deltaproteobacteria bacterium
CAAATTATCTTGGATGGCGGCGTTCACTTGAACAGTACCCAAAGATATCAATAGAGTCTTTGCTTGGCATTTCGCTGGGACAGTTTCAACAATTAAAGGGAACATAACCTTAAAAATTGAATTCGTCCAGTTACTGCCTGGACATTGATAGAAATTAAGGATGCGAGACTTGAATATATTATATATCATATTGTTTTTAAGACAAAAGCAAGAATTACATTTCATCTAAATTACTCAAGGGCATCGGATAACCCATTAGCGTTGAAATTTGTGCTATTATTTCTTTTCCATGTTTATTTTGCCCACGCATAGAAACTGGAACAGATAACGGACTTATCCTTCCTTCGATGTTTGTTATTGTTCCCTCTGACTCATTAAGTGGAAGTGGGGGCAGGATTACTTCTGCGGCGGACAATAATCGTGAACGATAAGGTGATTGAGCTATAAAGAGTTCAGCTTTAGAAAAAGAGTTTTTTATCGTCTGATCATGTTCAATATCTTCAGGAATGTCTCCCATCAAATAAATTACACGAATATCTTCTGTAAGAGTTTTTTCCAGTATTTTGTATAAAGATAATCCTGGCTGCTCAGGCAGATTTGTTTTCCAGGCATTTTCTAGTTTTTTGCGTTCCTCAATATCATTTGCCTGCTTTTGTCCGGGGAAGAGGTTTGGGACAACGCCCATATTAAACAAGCCATGTCCATTGGATTTAAAAACAAGCGGGAAAAGGTGCAAAAATCCCTTTCCAGACATTGAAAGGAGTTGTTCAAGCTTATTTGCATCCCACTTAAAAATTTCCTTTGAATAAAGAAAAGCAGTCAGCAACTCATCTGAAATATCAGGCAATGTGTTATCCACAAAAGCGACTGTCGCTTTGTTTTTTCTTTGAGCGCGTCTGACAAGTGCATCAATTATTGGATATTGAGCAACGGGATTGTCAGAGGTGATAAGAATCTGTTTTGCGGTTTCAATAGTTCTATATTCAGCCGTAGTCGAAAACAGCGAAATGAATTCAGGGAAAATATCTATTTCAGACGGACTATTGAAAAAATCAATATTTGAAGTTTTAAGCACAGCTCTTAAAAATTTCTGAAATAGATATGCTTCTTCATTTGTGCATGCCGGTGTTGCAATCCCTGCAAAAGATTCAGGGCCATATGTTTTTTGAAGCGTTTTGAGCCTCTGAACAACATGAGAAATAGCCTCATTCCATTCTACAGGAATAAATTGCCCGTTTTGCTTGATTAACGGTTTATCCAGCCTTTTTCTTCCATTTGTATCTTTATATCTGAACTTTCCTTCAATACAAAGATGGCCGTAATTCGGCTTTTTTTTCAGATCTGACGTTACTTTGACCAAATCATTGCCGATATAGTTTAATATCAAATTACATCCGCAGCCGCATACAGAACATGTGGTTGAAGTGGTTTCAAGATGAAAGGGGCCTGGTCGTTTTTTTGTTTTTTCAATAAGGGCGCCCGTGGGACAGTTGCTTACGCATAAACCGCATGAAACACAATTGTCGTTGATTACAGGTCCGAAAAAGGTTGCCTTGCCTTTTTGATCATATTCAAGTGGTTCTAACTTGATTGCATCTGAACACTGGTATTCCGAGCAATTGCGTACACATCGCCTGCAGTTGATGCACTTGTTTGGATCAACTATGATGTAAGGATGGGTGTCGTCTATTTCAAACTTTTTCTCCTGCCAGATTTCAATATTCGAAATATCTACCCCATATTCTGTGGCATATTCTCTCAATTTGCATTCAAAGGCATCAATACATCCGCATGAAAGACATCTCTTTGCCTCTTGAACAGCAGTTTCTTCTGAAAACCCCAAATCCACTTCTTCAAAGTTATTGCGCCGGGCGCCGGCAGGAAGTTCCGGCATTTTTGCCCTTGCTTTTTTTGTAAAACCAACGAAATTTTGTGAATCAACTTTATCAAGGGGCCCTTTACTTATGTTAAAAGGCATTGCAGGGGATTTTACAGGCTTTTTGTGCAGAAACAGATCAATAGAGTACGCGGCTCGTCTGCCTGCACTAAAAGCTGATATCACTGTCTTGGGGCCGGTAAAAACGTCTCCTCCGGTAAAGACCCCTACTACATTTGTCTGAAGAGTTCCCGGATGCGCAACAATTGTTCCCCAGCGTGTGGTTTCACACCTTTGGCCAATTTCATCATTCTGCAAACAAGACATTTCAGGTACCTGGCCGATAGCAGTTATTACGGGATCAGCATCAACTGTTTTTTCTGAACCGGATATGGGCGCCGGCCTGCACCTTCCGCTAGAATCTTTTTCGCAAAGCTTCATACTTATATATTCCATCTGTTTTAACTTGCCGTTTTTGCCAATAAGCCGTGAAGGAGCAACAAGTATATTTATTTCTATTCCTTCTTCTTCTGCAGCATCAATCTCTGCTGCAAGTGCCGGCATTTCTGCTCTTGACCGACGATAGTATATAGCAACATTTTTTGCTCCCAATCGCAGAGCTGTTCGTGCTGCGTCAATTGCGGTATTGCCGCCGCCTATGACAATCACCCTGTTTCCAAGCTCGACATTTTTTGATAGTGCAACATCTGTAAGGAATTTTGTACCTTCAATTACGCCGTGAAGATCTTCTCCGGGGATACGCAGATTGCGGTAACCCCAACACCCGATACTTAAAAAAATTGCGCTGTAACCTTCTGCAAACAGGCTGTCAAAGGTGAAATCTTTATCCAGGACCACATTGGTTTTCGCTTCAATTCCTACCTGTAAAATTGATTCTATTTCAAGGTCAAGTAAGTGTTTTGGAAGGCGGTAATCAGGGATTCCATATCGTAATTGTCCGCCCAACTCAGGCATGGCCTCAAATATAGTTACATCATGGCCTTTTTGTCTGAGATAATATGCTGCGGACAGTCCGGCCGGCCCTCCTCCAACTACGGCAACCCTGTAACCTGAAGGTTCCGGGAGGCGTATAATTAATTTTTTATAATTATTTAGTTCATAATCACCAAGAAAACGTTTTGCAAAGTTAATACAAACAGGTTCATCAACTCTTTGGCGCCGGCATTCGGTTTCACAGGGATGGGGGCATATCCTGCCGATTACCAGGGGCATTGGGCAGCGCTCTTTAACCAGTTTTAATGCTTCAGGATATTGACCGTTTGCAAGCAGCGCAAGATATCCCTGGATGTCCACGTTTGCCGGGCATGTGAGGTGGCATGGGGCTACGCAGTCTCCATAGTGTTTTGACAAAATCAATTCTATTTTATTTTGACGGGCCTGGCGGACCCGTTCAGAATTGGTATCTATAACCATTCCTTCTTTGACCTTTGCGACACACGATGTAACCATACGATCGTGGCCTTCAATTTCAACTATGCATAAACGGCATCGTCCCAATGGCTTGAGGTGTTCTTGATAACAAAGGGTTGGTATCTTTATCCCTAATTCTTCTGCTGCCTGTAAAATAGTGACGCCGGATTTTACTGTGGTTTTTCTTCCGTTGATTGTGAACTGAATTTTGTTTGACAAGTCTTACCTCCTATGAACATAAGTGCCTAAAATTAAGGTATGCCTTTGGCGTACTAATTGATAATGGCTACCAACGTAAAGCAGGACAGCCTGTAAATTCAGTTGGTTAACAATTTCTTGAATTTTGCTTGATTCAATCAGCCGCCCAGTTTATTTTATGGGCCGAACGATGTAGGTTCGGCAATGCGTTGCATAATTTATCAAATAATAATTATAAAATCAAGGCACTAAGGAAGATTATCATGTTTTTCGATAAACCGGGAAAAAATAATACCGAACAGACCCTCAATCTCGCATTTGAGAGAGGAAAAGAATTAGGTTTAAACGAAGTTGTGTTAGCTTCTACTAAAGGAGATACAGCTTACAGGGCATTAGAGATTTTCAGTGGTTTTCGCGTTATTGTTGTAACATACCACTGCGGCTTCAAGGAGCCTTTTAAAAAAGTCATGTTTGATGAGACAAAAAATGATCTTAAAGAAAAAGGCGTAGTTGTAATATCGGCTACACATGCTCTTTCCGGTGTTGAGCGGTCTATAGCAAAAAAACATACGGGTATTTATCCGGCACTGCTCATAGCGGATACTTTAAGGCTTTTCGGGCAGGGAACCAAGGTTGCTGTAGAGGTATCAATAATGGCGGCTGATGCCGGCGCGCTTACAGGCAATGATATCATCTCAATAGGCGGAACAGCCAGAGGCGCTGATGCTGCGCTGGTTATAAAGCCTGCAAACCAGTCCGATCTTTTTGATCTGCGTATCAGAGAAATTATATGTAAACCCAGACAGTTTTAGCTCGCATTTCGCATGAACAACTCATAAAACAATGAAACGCTTTCCTCGAAAATTATCAATTGATTTTGACCTCCGACAACTGGAAATATTCTGCAAGGTGGTCGAGCATAAAAGTTTTTCAAAAGCTGCTTCTGCTGTTTTTCTGGCACAAGCTTCTGTCAGTGAAAGAATATCAAATCTTGAGGAAATAATCGGAGCAAAACTTCTTGACCGTTTAGGCAGAGAAGTCGTTCCAACCAGGGCCGGAAAACTTTTGCATAAGCATGCCCGGCTTCTGCTTGATATGAAAAGAACAGCATGTCTTGCAATGGAAGACTTTATAGGAGTAAAGCAAGGAGAAATCCATATCGGCGGCAGTACAATTCCAGGCGAATATATACTTCCAAAATACATTGAACAATTCAACAAAAAATCTCCCAAAATATCTATTATCCTTACCATTGCCGATACCAGTAAAATTGAAGATGGCGTTTCCATAGGCTCTCTTGAGCTGGGTATAGTTGGTTCCAAAAACACAAAAAAAAATCTAACATATTATGAATTATGGGATGATGAACTCGTAGTGGCAGTCCCTGCCGGTCACAGTCTGACAAAGAAACAAAAGATCACGGTTGAGGAACTTTCTAATGAACCTTTTATATTAAGGGAAAAGGGTTCAGGTACTCTAAAAATTATAGAAAATTATCTCCAAAAGCATGAATCAGCACCCATAGAATCACTAAATATCGTGGCTCGACTTGGCTCTTCCACCGCTGTTAAAGAGGGTATAAAAGCAGGACTAGGTATATCCATCCTTTCCTCAAGGGCACTGGAAACCGAGCTTAAAACAGGCATACTTAAGGCATTAAAAGTAAAAGGGCTTGACATGAAGCGAAAATTTTACCTTATGAAAGACAGTAAAAGAACCGCTTCCCCTCTGTGCCAGGCTATCTTTGATTTTTTGCTATAGACTTTCAGATAAATAATTTCACTGCGTTATCAGTCGTCGACGTATAACTAATACGCCTTCCTCCTTCTATCCTTGTGAAATTAATTATCTGAAAGTCTATAGCAACCTCCAGTACCCCGGAAATTTCATAAAAACGCAGCATAAGAAATTATAGGCAAATTTTCCTATCACCAACCCCAAGTGTATCGGTTTTTCCGATTTGACAAATCGGTTCTTCTTGTATAGGAAACTATAAAATAGCGAAGCGACATCATTATTCGACGTTCGATGTTGGACGTTCATCTTTTAATTTGTTCTTAATAAATTATATGGGGGCAAAGGTGCTGGGCGCCCCACGGGCTTCAAACCCGCTGGCCCGGTCTGCAAAACCGGGAGGAGGTTCGATTCCCCTTGCCCCCTCCAATTAAAAAAATGGAACATTCAGCGTTTACTGAAAAGCATATAACTGTAGGCATTGCCGGCCATGTTGACCATGGAAAAACCACACTGGTACACTGCCTTACAGGTATTGATACTAACAGGCTTAAAGAGGAAAAAAAGCGCCGATTATCAATAGCATCCAGCGGAGTACAGATTGCTCTGGTTGACGTTCCAGGACATACTGATTTCCTCAAGAATACTATTCGGGGCCTAAGCTGCGTTGATATGGCTATATTAGTAGTTGCTGCAGATTATGGAGTTATGCCACAGACACGTGAACATCTGAGCATCCTTAATTTTTTTGGAGTTAAAAGCGGATTTATTGTTATTAGCAAGGCAGACCTGGTAGATAAAGAAACCCTGGAGCTGGCTGAACTTGAAATCAGAAATAAGGTTGAAGACACTTTTCTTGAAGAAAAATCAATTATGCCCTTTTCTGTATCTAATCAGAAAGGACTTCAAGATATCAAATCGAACATTGAAAAAGAGGTAAATAAGATAGCAGGAAAGAATTCTGTCTCCCCTTTCAGGTTGTTTATCGACCAGATTTGGAGCTTTGCAGGATTAGGAACCGTTGTAAGCGGTACGGTTCTCTCCGGCACAATAAGAAAAGATGATCCTCTTATTCTTCTGCCGTCAGAAAAAGAAACCAGGGCACGCTTTTTAGAAGTCCATCATCAGAAAGTCTCACACGCCTTTGCAGGCCAGAGGTTGGGCATTAACCTTCACAAATTGCCTCTTAACGAGGTAAAAAGAGGAATGGTTCTGGCAAAGCCGGAAACAGTCAGCTCCGATTATCTTTTCAACGCGGAGCTTTCATTACTACGCAGCTCTCCTAAGTCTATCGAAAACTGTCAAAGGGTAAAATTATATATTGGAACTTCTATTACAAATGCTCTGATAGTAATAATCAATAAGAAAAAAATTAGACCCGGCGAAAGAGGGCTTGTTCAGTTCCGCTTGATAAAGTGTATGGCGGTGCTTCCAAGAGACCCTTTTGTAATATGTCCTCTTAACATTAACAATGTAATCGGTGGCGGTAAAATTCTGGAAATCGCCACTGAAAAATTCAGGGCAGTAAAAGCAGAAAAAACTATTCCATATCTTATGGCTCTCCAACAGTCTGATCTAAAAGCTGTAATTGACCTTTTTTTAAAAGAAACCCCACTCGTCCTGTTACTGAAATTAAAATTTCTCAAAACACCGGTTTTCCTATTGAAGAAATTAAAAAAGCAATAAAATCAAAGTTAGATAGTGGAAAACTTTATTGTTTTGAAGAACGGTGATTTTTCGGAAAAACTCATTATCATAACATAAAGAACAAACTGCCAGATATAATTAAAAATATTTTACGCTCAAATCCATTAAAAGAACTTGCTACTTCAGGAGAAATAAAAAATTTACTGGCACCATCGCTTG
>JAJSZP010000133.1 GCA_030262775.1 Deltaproteobacteria bacterium
ATAGTTAATATATTATATATTTACAAGTGGTTATCATTTTTTATGCGATTTCGGCCATTATTAACTCCGTTCTATAAAATACGCCGAAAAGCCATAATTAGAATTGCTGATCTAATTCAATTTTTTTAGTTGACACATGATAATATATTCTTTATTGCGCCTACTTGGGGAAGTTATTTCGTCCTTGTTCCTAACCGTTTGTAAATTAGACAATAAAATTGGGATTTTCAGGGCTCTTGCTTGCATTTTCTAATATATGTGATTATAATTAAAAATTATGAAAGAACATGATGAAAAAATACCAGACCCAAGACAAATTGAAAAAGAAATAGGTGAATTTCTGTCCAGGAAGTTTGGGGGCAGCGTTAAAATTGTGTCTCCAATAGTTTTTCCACAGGAAGCACCCCTGAAAAAGGCGGAAATTCCCCAAAAAAAAGAGAAAAAAATTAATTTTGATCTAATACCCGAGGATCTTGTTTCTTATCTTGATCAATATATAGTTAAGCAGGATGATGCCAAAGCAATTCTTGCTACAAAAATCTGTACTCATTTCAACCGAATAAAATACGCGGATGTCTCACCTGAAAAAACCAGTGAAATCGTAGGCAATATAAAAAACAATATCCTTATGATAGGTCCTACAGGTGTCGGCAAGACATATATGATCAAGCTGATAGCTAAAAAAATCGGGGTTCCTTTTGTAAAGGGAGATGCCACAAAATTTAGCGAAACAGGCTATGTGGGAGGAGATGTAGAAGATCTGATCCGTGACCTTGTCAGGGAAGCGAATGACGATATTGAGCTTGCTCAGCATGGCATTATTTATATTGATGAACTTGATAAGATAGCGGCAAACAGGCAGATAATGGGTGCTGATGTTTCACGGACGGGTGTGCAGCGTGCCCTGCTTAAACCCATGGAAGAGACCGATGTTGATTTAAAAGTTCCGCATGACCCGATTTCGATGATTCAGGAGATTGAACGATTTCGTAAAACAGGTAAAAGGGACAAACGTTCTGTAAACACCAAAGATATCCTGTTTATCATGAGCGGGGCTTTTAGCGATCTTCCGGAGATAATTAAAAAACGCATGAAAAATCAGGATATCGGCTTTGGCGCAAAGATAATAAGCGCGCAGGAGGAAGTTGATATTCTCAAACATGTTAAGTCAGAAGACCTTATAGAATACGGATTTGAAACAGAATTTGTAGGACGTCTTCCTGTAAAAGCTGTTTTTGATAATTTGACTGAAGACGACCTTTACGAAATTCTGAGAAATCTTAACAACCCCGTGATTCTTGGGAAAAAACTTGATTTTGCAACATATGGTATTGATATAAAGTTTGAATCCGAAGTATTTCGTATTTTAGCAAAACGTGCCTTTGAAGAAAATACAGGAGCAAGGGGCCTGGTAAGTGCAATTGAAAAGGCTTTGCTTCTGTTTGAAAACAAACTGCCATCAACCAATATTAAAAAGTTTTCTGCAACTGTTTCTTTAATGGATGATCCAAAAGGATCTCTAAAAAAACTTTTAGAAATATCAAATACCAAAGAACTGAACAAAACCTTTGAAAAACTGGAACTTGAAGAAAAAAAAATCATTAATGAATATATAACAGCAAATAAGAAAATTTTAAGCAATAAGTACAATCTTACTCTTACTCCATCTCGTATTGATATAGTTGCTTCTTACTACTGCAAAAATATAATGGACATCGGAAATGCAATAAAAAATATCAAATCCTATTATGATGATATAAAAAAAATAGAACTATATTTTTTCAAAAATAGTGATATTAACATTGTGCTGGAAGAAAATGCCATTGATTTTATTATCAAGCGAATGATTAATTCCGGCATTAAACTCAATAATCTTTACAAAAAGCTTACAAATGAGTTTGAAAATGGCCTAAAACTTATCCAGGAAAAAACCGGCAAAAACTGCTTTTTTATTACAAAGGAAGCGTTGCTGGCCCCTGAGTCTTTTATTAATCAGCTAATAAAAGACGAGTTGCGGAATTCATTAACCAGTTAAAATATACCTCGGAAGGTTATAAATTGCAAGTTTTGGCCTTTCGAGGTATATCTATCAAACTATATTAAGAGACCTTAAAAATGATTGGTATATCAAAACTTTATTGTGGAACGGTCGAGCCGTCGGATGCTCTCCGATACGGACGCAAGTCATCAGAATTACCTTCCCATCTGCTTCAGTTTTCCAAAGATAAACGGCCTGTTATAGTGTGGAATATTACAAGACGCTGCAATTTAAAGTGTGTTCACTGTTACGCTCACGCAAAGGACCAGGTTTTTGATAACGAGCTTACCACCGAACAGGGTAAAAACCTTATAGATGATCTTTCCCAGTTCAAAGTGCCTGTGCTATTACTTTCCGGCGGAGAGCCTACGATACGAGAGGATCTCCCCGAGCTTGCCGCATATGCCATTGAAAAAGGCATGCGGGCGGTAATATCAACAAACGGAACTTTGATAACACAACAAATGGCTCGTGTACTAAAGGACATCGGCCTTTCCTATGTGGGCATAAGCCTTGATGGAATGGAAAAAATCCACGACCGTTTCAGGGGTGTTAAGGGCGCTTTCAGATCAGCTTTGGAAGGCATTAAAAATTGCCAGGATGCAGGAATAAAAGTAGGTCTTCGATTTACCATCAATAAGTTCAATGTCGCTGAAATCGAGAATATATTTAACCTTCTTGAAGATATGGATATTCCAAGGGCATGTTTTTATCACCTTGTCTATGCCGGCCGTGGGTCGAAACTTGTGGAAGAAGATTTAACTCATGATGAAACCAGAAAAGCAGTTGACATGATAATAGATCTTACCAAAAAGCTCCATGACAAGGGAAAGGAAAAAGAAATATTGACTGTTGATAATCATGCTGACGGGCCATACATCTATCTAAGGTTGCTTAAAGAAGATCCGAAACGCGCGGCAGAAGTTCTTGAGCTTCTCAATATGAATGAAGGAAACAATTCCGGCCGAGGCATTGGATGCATTAGCTGGGATGGAGAAGTTTACGCTGATCAGTTCTGGCGACATCACAGTTTCGGAAATGTACAGAAAAGACCATTTTCCGAAATATGGACAGACACCTCGGAACCTTTAATGAAAAAGCTTAAAGAGAAAAAAAAGTATATAAAGGGTAGATGTGCTAAATGCCGATGGCTGGATATTTGTGCAGGAAACTTCAGGGTGAGAGCCGAAGCCGTAACAGGCGATGTTTTTGCGCCAGATCCGGCATGTTATCTTACAGATGAAGAGATAGCGTAAAAGCTGATAAGCCATGAGCTAATACTTAATAACTAATACCCAATAGTTCAAGGGAGCGAATTGATGCTATTCCCAGAATACAGGCCAAGACGTTTGAGACAAAATGAAGCCTTCCGGCGAATGATTCGTGAAACTACTCTTTCTGCAGATGACTTTATTCTTCCCCTTTTCGCAATAAGCGGCAAAAAAATTAAAAATTCCATTGAATCCATGATCGGACACTATCAATTATCCGTAGACAATCTTGTTAAAACAGCCAGTGAAGCGTTTAATTTGGGCATACCTGCTGTTATGCTTTTTGGAATACCTGATAAAAAAGATCCTCTTGCAACCAGTGCTTATGCAAAAGATGGTATCGTTCAAAAGGCAACAACAGCTCTTAAAAAAAAAATACCGGATCTTGTTGTAATAACTGACGTATGTTTATGTCAGTACACGAATCATGGCCACTGTGGAATTGTGGAAGGGCAAATCATAAACAACGATGCCACTCTTGACCTTCTTGCCAGAACTGCTTTGTCGCATGCAAAAGCAGGAGCAGATATGGTTGCGCCATCGGACATGATGGACGGCCGGGTAGCTGAAATCCGAAATATCCTGGATGAAAACGATTTCAGCAATGTTCCTATCATGTCATATGCGGCCAAGTATTGCTCATCTTATTACGGTCCATTTCGCCATGCTGCTGATTCAGCCCCTAAATTTGGAGATCGAAGAACGTATCAGATGGACCCTGCAAATTCTCTGGAAGCGATCAGGGAAGTTACAATGGATATAGAAGAAGGCGCTGATATAATCATGGTCAAGCCCGCACTTCCCTATCTTGACATTATCTACCGTATCCGTGAAGAGATAGATCTTCCTGTTGCAGCATATAATGTCAGCGGCGAGTATGCAATGGTTAAAGCTGCTGAAAAAATGGGGTGGATAGACGGTAAAAAGGTTATGATGGAAACATTAACATCCATAAAGCGTGCTGGCGCCGACATGATTCTTACATATTTTGCTGTTGATGCCGCTAAAGAATTAAAAATGGACAGGTAATATGACAAACAACAATCATATGTCTCAGCCGAAACCTCATCCTCACGCCGAAAACAAAGGATCTGCACTTCGACTTGTTGCATGGGAAACTACGCGTAACTGCAATCTTTCATGCAAACACTGCCGTGCCTCAGCTACAAAAGGTCCATACTCCAACGAGCTTGAAACAAAGATTTCCCTGCAGCTTCTTGATCAGATAGCAGAAGTTGGGCAGCCCATAATCATACTTACAGGCGGAGAGCCTTTGCTAAGGCCCGACATTTTTGAAATAGCACGTTACGGTACAGATAAGGGTCTGAGGATGGTTATGGCTCCGAACGGAACGCTTATAACAAAACAATCTGCTAAAAAAATGGCGGATGCAGGCATAAAAAGAATAAGCATAAGCCTGGATGGCGACACAAAAAAAAGCCATGACAGCTTCAGGGGAGTTGACGGAGCCTTTGAAAGTGCGCTTCGAGGCATAGGCATGGCTAAAGATGCTGGAATAGAATTTCAAATAAACACAACAATAACAAAAGCAAACCTGGATCAGATCCCAAAAATCCAGGAGCTGGCTATTAATCTTGGCGCAGTAGCCCATCACATTTTTCTTCTGGTACCGACGGGCCGCGGCAAATATATTCTGGACCAGGAAATATCATCAGAAGAATATGAACGTACTCTTAACTGGTTTTATGACCAAAGGGAAAAGACACCGCTGCAATTAAAAGCTACATGCGCTCCACATTACTACAGAATACTCAGGCAAAGAGCAAAAAAAGAAGGAAAATCAGTTAGTTTTAAAACGCATGGTCTTGATGCAGTAACCAGAGGATGTCTTGGAGGAACAGGATTTTGTTTTATCTCGCACATAGGTATTGTGCAACCCTGCGGATTCCTTCAAATAAACTGTGGTGATGTTACAAGAACATCATTTGCAGATATCTGGAATGGTTCAGAAACCTTTTTAGCCTTACGGGATTTTAACAGATTAAAAGGAAAATGCGGAAAATGTGAATTCAAAAAAGTATGTGGTGGCTGCAGGGCAAGAGCTTATGAGGCGACTGGCGATTTTCTGGCAGAAGAACCTCTTTGCAGTTATCAGCCAAGTTCAAGGAAAGCCCCATGAAAATACACTCCTTAATGATTCCCAAGCCTATCACAATAACGGAAAATGCCTCAGTAAGTGAGGCTATTGAGCTGATGAAAATTAACTCAATCCGGCATCTGCCTGTAGTTTCAGAGAACAATTTGCTTGCAGGCCTGGTTACGCTTGCGGATTTGAAACAAGGACTTATACCCTCAATGGTCGCAGGCGTAACGCTCTTGGACTTGATTATAAAAAAACCTGTTACAGTTGATCCTGATGATGATATCGAAATTGCAGCCCAGCTCATATACAGGCACAAAATTGGCGGAATGCCGGTTGTTAAAAACGGCAAACTGGCAGGCATAATAACCGGAACGGACATCCTGAGAACCTTTATTGAGATGATGGGAATGCTTACCGCAAGTTCGCGCATTGATGTAGTGATAGGAGAAAAAACCGGAACATTCAAAAAAGCTCTGCAAATTATAAATGATAATGGAGGGGATATAATTAATGTGGGCATGACAGCTCAACTCGCAAACAAAAGAACACATTACTTCCGGCTCTCAGCCTGCAAAACCGATATTATAAAAAAAGCCCTTGAAGAGGAAGGGTTTGAGGTGCTTGATGCAATGGACTGAGTGAGGGCTGCCCTAAATAGAAAAAAGTCTTCCTAAAGAAATTATCAGCTTCTCTGTTTGTTTTTCCTGACGTATTCCCGAAATTGTCTTTGTAGCAATTGAAAACCCGGATCCAGGCTCTGACGAGAATAATCTGGTTTGCTTTAAACGTTGCAATGACCAATCCAGTTTTTTTACATTATCGCTATTATATTTAAGATGTAACAACCTACAAAGCTCAAACCTGGAAGTAATAAGAGTCATCCTATTCCGCTTTTTTCTAAGATCATCTAATACAAAGATAAGTTTGCGGTCGAATTGATCTAAATTTTTAATAAGTTCCGCAAAGAGCGTTCCTTCAGTCATTAAATCAATCCATTGCCCTGCAATCCTGACTTTTACAGGCTCAACGTTGAATGCTCTGTCAGACCTGAAATACAGTCATGAATATCTAGAAAGCAGAAACGATAAGCCTCATAATTTAATCCATAAGGATCTGCGACACCTCGATTTTTAGAACCGAAACGAGCAAAGCGCCTGATTAAAAAAACTTTGCCTTCAGCTTTTGGGAAGGCATCCAACAGATTCTTTGCATTGGATTTTTCCATTACCAGTATGAGATCGCTTTTATCTACGATATCTTTTTTAACAGATTTCGCAATGTGGCCGGACAGATCAACATCATATTCTGCCGCAACTTTCTGTGCCAGGCCGCTGGCACTATTGCCGGGAAGCGCAAGCAATCCCGCTGAATCAGCAACAATATTATCAAGTCCATTTTTTTGTACAAGATTTTTTAGCAAGCCTTCAGCAAATGGACTTCTACATATATTACCTGTACACACGAATAGAATATGCTTTAAGCAGTAGTTTATCTTCATGGGCGTAACAGAGCGTATTCTTTTATATTAGAATTTGGATAACCGCGCCCTATGGGCGGGGGTAAAAATAGCTTTGCGTAGAGATCTGCCCAGATGTATTTCCTAATTGAGTTGTTCCCGCAATTCAAAA
>JAJSZP010000134.1 GCA_030262775.1 Deltaproteobacteria bacterium
TGTGATCCAATAATGTCTTCCAAAAGTTTTTTGCTGTCTTTGAGATCTTTTTTTAGATCCTCGCATGACTGTTGATTACAAAGGTTATGATTATAACCATGAGATGCTACCTCATGGCCGCGTGAGTGTATTTCGCGAACAAGACCGGGCAGGCGCTCAGCAAGCCAGCCGAGAACGAAAAAACTTGCTTTGGGCAAGTTTGCGCTGCTGGGAAGCTGAGAGGCTAAGAGACTGGAAGGCTCAAGGGTGATTGAGTCCATGAGGTCGAGAAGTTGGTGCGTATTTTTTTCAACATGCAATTCATATGATGACCATGAGGAAAAGGGAATCCATTGCTTGAAATTTTCTACCTGGAACCAGTCTTCTACATCAATGGTTAAAAGAATATGATAGTTCATATAACAATTACGTCCACAGAAAAAATATCGTTCGGAAAATCAATCTTTTTGGATGACATTTGAAAACCAAAGAATTGAAGCGAAAAAGCGTGAGAATAACCTCAAATTTTTTCAAATTTGAGGTTAATAGATAGCCTGCTGGCTAAAGATTTGAACCATTTTCATGCTGTTGCAGCCAATTCATCAGTTTTCAAACAGGCTCTTAGTTAAGGCGGATCGGTTTGGAAAAAGTCTTGCTTATTGAAACATCCACTTGAACCCGTTGATCCTCGTAGTCGTTTTCGCTTAAACTGGAATCAACTGAATAATATAAGTAACTGAGCTCTATGGAAACAGGCAGCCACCTTATAGGCGACCTGAAGGTAAGGCCCAAACCAGCATTTTTTGTTCTGTCCGTACGCTCAGGGTCAAGATTTACGTATGTATCACTTCTATAGGAACCGTCAATATTGCCGCTAAGATACCTGGTAAAAGCGTAAGTTGCTGTCCCTTCTGCCTGATAAAATATATCAAAACCAAGGCTTTCGGCTCCAAAATAGGATTCATCATAGCCGCTTGCTCCAGTAATATTTACCGAACCCCGTTTAAACCTCCATGTTTTCCCAAGATTTCCATCTATTGTTAGACCTGATTCGTCATCACTTTTTTCTCTGTCTTGAATAAAATAGCCTGCATTCAAAGAAAACAATGTATCTTCAGCAATTATATAGTTCATTCCTATTGAAGAATCATAAATTATATAATCTTCGCTATCGCCTTTATAATCCATAATGGTGTTAGAATACCGGATAGATCCATCAAGATATTTTGTGAACTTTCTGGTTAGCGCTAAACTTACATCCCAGTTATCAAAATCATCTGATACTTCAAACTCGCCTCTGATGTATGAAACATCTGTGTCAAGACTCAAATAGGGATTAAACTTGTGAGAATAAGTCATTGAAGGGTTATGTTTTGCATTATCTTCAATATCCTGGTCTTTGTTTTCAAGGATGCTGTAAACATATCCCATAGATATGAAATCCGATTTTCCAGGCTGATGGCTAAGATTTATACCTGCTGAGTTTGTGAAATATGGTTCTCTGCCTTTCCGAACGGTTGTATCTTCTTCTGAAATGGGTTCTTCAGAATAATCTAATGAGTCATTAAACTCAATTTTTGTTCTCTTTGAAATATCTGCCCACCCTAAAAATTGAGCACTTTGGCGCCATGTATTGTATGAAGCATTTTTTTCGTATATACTGTACCCGGGTTCGTATGAAATTATTATCCCTCTGTTTTTTTTAGATATTTCAAGATCGAACTCCGGAGAAATGGTGGTGATATAATCTGACTCTTCATTGTCATCTGACAAGTTAACATTGTCAGTATATTCACCAGTGATCGAAATGCCTGGCGTGAAGACAGCTTTATATTCGGCGCCAGAAGTTGAGGGCAATAAAAACGCATATACTGCCACGAAAAAATAGATCTTGAATTTCATTATTCAAACTTTTGCATTTAAGGGCCCGTAAAAAAGATGGTTAAGGCACGATTATAGTATCATTTACTTTTATGTTTACATTCTGACTCAAGTCTTTTCCTTTTATAATATTTTTATAATTCACCCTTATAAGCTTATCTATACCATTTTCATTGCGCAGAAGAATTATCTCTTTTTTAGAGGCCCATTCGGTAAAACCACCTGCAAGAGCAAATGCCTGAAGAATTGTCAGCTTTTTTACAAGTTGATATTCACCGGTTTTTAATACTTCGCCCAGAATATAAAATTTTTGGCTTAGAGGGTTTTTTAATATAACAGTTACAATAGGGTCTTCAATAAATTCTTTTAATTCTGTTTCAATCTCTTTTTTGACTTCCATGGTTGTACGGCCTGCAGCCTGGATATCATCTATAAGTGGAAAAGTAATCCTCCCGTCAATTCTGACAAAAACTTCTCTTGAAAAATCTTCTTCTTTCCATGTAATAATTTCCAGAAGATCGCCTTTTCCGATCTTATAATAATTATCGTTGATTTCAGTGGCTGTTTCTTCTTTTGAGGTTAAATTTTCTTCTTCACTATAGGCAACATGAGCCAGACTCAATGTTACCATGACGACCAAGGTGATCGCTAATAATACCTTTTTCATAAGTTCGTCCCCGTCAATCACCATATTATAAATTACCCTGTGGTACAGAACAAAAAAAACATAACAAAGCCATTATAAGTGGGATATACTGTAAATAGATAAAGGTTGAAATCATGAGCAAAGATAACACGATTGCCCGTTTAAAAGAAATGGTAGATGTTTGCTTCATTCTTCTTTCAGTTAGTGGTTACACAGCTCCGCCTTGCGAATTACATCTGGCAAAATGAATTAACTATTTGTTATTAAAGATAATTTGTTTTATCTACTGTATACGGATTACTATCTATTGCCCGAACGGAAACCATATAGTTTTCGTTCAGACGCTATCTAGCGCCTTTACTTAAAAGTACTGTCTTTACAGTACGCAAAATTATCATCAAATCCATTAAGGTTGATAAATTCTTAATATAGAAAAGATCAAAGTTAAGCTTTTGAATAGCGTCCGTTACTGAAGCTCCGTAGCCGTAACTTACCTGCGCCCAGCCGGTTATACCTGGTTTTACTGTAAAACGTTCTCTATAATAAGGAATAACGCCTTCAAGTTTATTGACAAAATATTCACGCTCAGGACGAGGGCCGACAAAGCTCATATCTCCTTTGATCACATTCAATATTTGAGGAATTTCATCTATACGCCATTTACGAATAAATTTTCCTACACGTGTAACACGATTATCATTCTCTTTTGCCCATTCAGGTCCGCTTTGTTCTTCAGCATCAGTAACCATGGAACGGAATTTGTAAATCCAGTATATTTTTTTCTTTTGTCCAACTCTTTCTTGAAAAAAGATAACAGGCCCCTTTGAATCTATTTTTATCAATATAGCAGTTGTAATAATTACCGGCAACAATATAATCAGCAAAATAACAGATAAAATCAAGTCTAAAATGTATTTAATAAAGCGTCTTATATAAGATTTTTTGAAGCCTTCTGAAAAAATCAGCCATCCGGGATTTATATGCTCAACGATCAGCTTGCCTGTAAGCATTTCATAAAAACTGTTTCCTTCAATTATCTCTATTCCATCGACACGGCATTTTAAAAGTTCTTTTGAAGGAAAGGCTCCCCTTCTTTCATGAAGGGCCACAACAATTTTTTTTATGTCCTTATTCTTTGCTATCTCACATAAGCCCTCATAGTTGTTCTTACAGCTTACTGAACTAGTTGTTTTATCTGTAAAACCAGCATTACCATTACAATCGGGTATTACTTCAGTTATTGTATATCCGCTGTCTTTTAGACTAGTTATTTCATTGTATATATTGAGTGCCAGATCACCTGAACCAATAAGAATAATTTTTTGGTCAAAAAAACTACGGTCTAAAATCAGCTTATATAAAAAACGCCAGGATACAATAAGCAATATAATAAAGGCAATGCTTATAATAAAAATTCCTCTCCCAATAATTGCTGCCGGTATTATAAAGTAAACTCCTGCAAGTACAATAGCGGCAAAACCAAGAGACTGCAACAAACGCAGGCTAAGTTCTTTAAAATTGTCTACAACCGTCAAGTCATAGAGTTCATTATAGTATAAACAGGTTTGACAAACACCGGTGATAAGTAAAATTTTGAGCCATAGCCACTCTTTGAATACATATGATTCAGAGCTATAAACGATCAAACAGGCCAACAAAACTGAAGAATATATAACCAGACCCTCTCCAATAACAAAAAAAATGTTTCTTGTCGGATAATACTGTTTTAGTATTCTTAACATCATATCTTATAATTCTAAGCCCTTAGCAACTATGCATAATATTTGCCATATTTACCGTACCTGCCATAGCCATAATTCATTGATTGAATATCAAATCGGTTAACTATTACGCCAACTATTTTCTCTTTATCCAGTTTTTCCAGGGTATCTTCAACCAGTTCACGGCGTGTACTTCCGAATCTTACAACAAGGATGATCCCATCCACCTGCCTGGCTATTGCGCCTGTTTCTGCTGTGAGCTGCGGCGGTGGTGAATCAATAACAATATAACGGTCAGGATATCTTGTTTTTACCTCTGCAAGCAATTTTGACATCTTTTCTGATGATAGAAGTTCAGCAGGATTATGTTGTGGTTTTCCTCCCGGCAGAATGGTTAGTTTCTCCACCTTTGTCTTTAAAAGCGATGAAGACAAAAATGACCCATTAGAAAGATAATCGCTCAACCCATGTACATTACCAAAACCAAAGGATCTGTGTATAGTCGGCATTCGCATATCGCAGTCCATAAGAAGAACATGTTCGTTTATACCTTGAGCAATACTTACAGCCAGATTGGCAGCTACAAATGATTTTCCTTCACCGGGGACAGCGCTGGTAACCATAATTGTACGAGGCGGTTTTCCTGAAATAGGGAATAAAAGGTTTGTTCTTAACATTTTGAACTGCTCAGATTCACATGAGTTTGGATTTATAAGTGTTACAAGGTTTGTGTCTATATTATTTCCACAAAAAGAGCCAGCAATATTTGAAGGTTTAACAATTTTTTGATGTTGATCACTTAAAATTGTGCCTTCTTCGTTTGTTGATGATGACTCTATATGCTCTTCTTTTGATTTTGCTAATGCATCGAATATTGTACCCAATTGTTTCACCCCCTATATTTTAACGAAATGGCGCACAACTTCTAAAGTCTTATCC
This sequence comes from Deltaproteobacteria bacterium, assembly GCA_030262775.1. GTDB lineage: Bacteria > Desulfobacterota > Desulfobacteria > Desulfobacterales > ETH-SRB1 > B13-G4. The sequence continues at coordinate 5,167 of JAJSZP010000134.1, forward strand.
ACACCCTTAAAGGTCAGCGCTGCAAATCCAGCTAATAAAAAGAAAATAATTATGATGAAAAAAATACTGAAAAAAAGATTAAGCCTTCTTTTTTTAATATCTTCCGGATGAATTACAGATGGTAAAATTGCAATAACCGGCAGTCCCAATAATGAAGTTATATCTTCAGGTCTTCTAAAGGATGTATCAAAATATTCCATCAGAAAAACCAATCCGCAACCGACAAGCAGGCCAGCAGCCAAAATAAGTGCAAACAACCTGTTCATGTTAGGTTTGAAAGGTTTCCCCGGTAATCTTGCCGAATCTATCACGCGGAATTGTTCCCCTTTTTGTTTCTTTTCCATGTTGACCGATATAGCGGCTTCGAGTTTTTTGTTTAACAAAGAATCGTATGTTCCTTTAATATTAGCATAATCTCTTTTTAAAGAAAGTATTGCCTGTTCTCTTTTTGGTGTATTTTCCACTCTTTTTTGGTGAATAGTTATCTGTTTTTGTATTTTTGAAATATCATTTGCTATAGTTTTTATTTCTTTTGTTATTTCATCGCGCTGAGCTATTTGAAGCTCTTGATAGTTATTCCCGGAAAATATTTCTTCCTCACTTTCCTCACTTTCCTCACTTTCCTCACTTTCCTCACTTTCAGATATTTCTTGCTCTATTTGGTCCTCAAGTCCGGCAATAATCCTTTTTAAACGCATAACGTCCGGATGCTTATCCGTATATCTTGTTTTAAGAATAGAAAGTTGTTCTCTGAGTTGATCAGCTCTTGTCGAACCTTCTGTTTCAAACTCAACCAAACTATCGGTTGAAAACATTGAAACATCACTCTGTATATCCTGCATATTCTGCGATTCCGATATCTGTTTTTCCAACACAAGCAGCATATTCTTTGTATTTCTAAGACTTTTTTGTTTTTCGGTTAGTTGTTCCTGGAGACTATCAAGAATACGCAGATTGCTTTCCAGTTGCTCAGGAAGTTCTCCCATAAATTTTTTACGGTATACTCTAAGAGATTCTTCAAGTTCCTCAAGTTGAGCTTTAATATTGTTTAGTTCATCAAGAAGAAAATCGGTTGTGCCGATAGCCTGAGCTTCCCTTACCTTAAGGTTTTCGTCAATAAAATACGTCGCCAGTGTATTTGTTACCCTCATAACTTTTTCAGGGTCAGTATCTTCAAATGAAATTTCAAAGGCATTTGTTCCACTTCGACTTCTTATATTCACGGAAATACGTTTCCGAATATCTTCAATTTTATCTTCCAGATACATTTTTTCATATTTCGGTTCTGAAAAAAGTTTAAATTGATCAATAATCTTTTCAAGATTTGTACGGCTCATTATCTGCTGGGATATCATATTTATCCTTGATTCAATTCCGGCTGATATAACGGAACGTACATAATTCTTTGGAACCCTTTGAGCTTGCACTAAAATTAAAGTGCTTGCTCTATATATCTTCGGAAGTGTAAGAGAAAGATATATACCTGCAATTATAGAAAGACAAAAAGGAATAATTATGAGCCATCGCCGCCTTAATACTATTTCTACAATGTCTTCAGGTTTTATTGCTGTTTTAGTCTTTAACATAATTTATGACCGTTAGATCTCGTAAAATTTAGTTTTTTGTTATCCACAAACCCTTTTGCAACAGGATGTTGTTCAAAAAAAACCGTTCAACTCTAAAGTGGACCCCATGTCAAGACCGATTTTTAGTTTTTTTTAGTTACATGTTTCAAAAAAATAAACCTGTTGAATCCAAAAAATACATCGCTAAAATGCTTCTCCTTTCC
>JAJSZP010000135.1 GCA_030262775.1 Deltaproteobacteria bacterium
GCTGTAGACATGGCCCTTGCATATACGCCTTTTCCTGCCTCTGTTTGCGGTTATCTATGCCCCAATCTCTGTATGCAGTCATGCACCAGGCAATCAGCAGACATGGTCCCAATAGATGTAAAAAAACTCGGCAATGCAAGCATAAATGCAAGCCTTCCGGAACTACCGCCATTAAGCGGAAATAAAATTGCCGTAATTGGCGGTGGTCCAGCAGGAATTTCTGTTGCATGGCAGCTCAGGCAACACGGACATGAAGCAACTGTTTATGATATGTCTAAAACCCTTGGAGGAAAGATATCCTCGGTTATTCCAGATAGCCGGATTCCAGAAAAAGTAATTACAAAAGAACTGGAAAGGATTAAAAAAGTTATTACGCATATATATCTCCAGCAGCGTCTTGAACAAAAAGAAATCGAACAGCTTAGGGAGGATTTCGATTTTATAGTTATTGCTATAGGTGCACAAAAGCCAAGGGTAATTCCTATCCCGGGCAAAGAGCTAATGATAACTGCTCTTGATTTTCTGATACAGGCAAAAACAGGTAAGGCAACACCCGGCAAGCATGTGGTAATTATTGGCGCCGGAAATGTAGGGTGTGATGTTGCCTCCGAAGCTCACAGGTTTGGAGCCAGACATATTACACTCATAGATGTTCAGGAACCAGCCTCATTTGGCGAGGAAAGAAAAAACGCAGAGGCCGTTGGCGCAAAATTCAGATGGCCGTGCTTTACAAAGGAAATTACAGAAAAGGGTGTTAAGCTTATGACTGGAGAGGTAATACCTGCAGACACTGTAATTATATCTATCGGGGACGCCCCGGATCTAGGATTTCTTCCGGAAAACGTAGCCACAAAACATGGGTTTATTGTAGTTAATGACTACTATCAAACCACTGATCCCAAAATTTTCGCTATTGGCGATGCAGTAAAACCAGGGCTTTTAACAGATGCTATCGGGTCCGGCCGAAAAGCGGCAAAAGCAATAATAAACAACCTGAAAGGCAAAAAACCACTTGACGATACCCGCGAGATAATTCATCATGAACGGATTACTCTGGAATATTTTGATCCAAGAATAACCGGCTTTGATGACATTGAGCAGTGCAGCTCACAATGCTCATCCTGCGGAACCTGCAGGGACTGCGGGATATGCGTTGAAGTATGCCCACAGTCAGCCATCAGCAGAAAGGAACTAAAAAACAACGATTTTGAAATGATTGTAGATGAAACAAGGTGCATCGGCTGCGGATTCTGCGCAAAAGCCTGTCCTTGCGGAATCTGGAATATTATAGAAAACAAACCTGTTGATTAACCCGGAACCTTTGACATGAAAGCCATAATAGCCTTAGAAGACGGACGTACCTTCAACTGCCGCAGCTTTACAGGACCAGGAGAAGCCTGGGGAGAAGTCGTATTTAATACAAGCATGACAGGATATCAGGAAGTATTGACCGATCCTTCATACAGGGGACAGATGGTTGCCATGACATATCCTCTTATCGGCAATTATGGTATCAATCCCGAAGACATTGAGTCTGACAGGATTCAGATTTCTGCTTTTCTGGTAAAGGAATATCAGAATTTTCCGAGCAACTTTAGATCAACCTCCACCCTTGCAGATTATCTGAAAGCCCAGGGAATACTCGGCATTGAGCAGTTTGATACACGTGCGCTTACAAGGCATATCCGAAAAGCCGGCGCTATGCGTGCATTCATAACAACCCGTGAGATAAAGCCCTCTTTCTGTATAAAACGTGCCCGGGAAATTCCAGGCATGGCAGGACAAGACCTTGTAAAAGAAGTAACAACAAAAGTTCCTTATTTCTGGACGAAAGGAAAGCCATTTTATATCAGCAATAATGTTCCTTTGGATAAAAATATCTGGCGATACAGAGGCAGCAAACATTTTGTTGTAGCCCTTGACTTCGGGATAAAATACAATATATTACGATGTCTTGAATACGCTGGTTTTGAAATTTTAGTCGTCCCGGCCACAACAAGCGCTGAAATCATAAAACTTATTGAGCCTGACGGAATATTTCTTTCAAACGGTCCCGGTGATCCAGAACCTGTCTCATACGCTATAAAAACCATCAAGGATCTTTTATCATACCGTCCGATTTTCGGAATATGTCTTGGACATCAGTTGCTTGCGCTGGCATTGGGCGCAAAAACTTTTAAGTTAAAATTCGGGCATCGGGGCTCAAATCAGCCTGTTAAAAGCCTTTTAACAGGGAGGGTTGAAATAACATCCCAAAATCATGGGTTTGCTGTAGATACAGACAGCCTGAATGAAAACAATATTAAAATAACTCACAAAAACCTGAACGATAACACACTCGAAGGATTCAGGCATCGTGAACTGTCTATTTTCGCCGTACAATACCATCCCGAAGCATCTCCCGGTCCCCACGATTCAAGATATCTATTTGATGAATTTAAAAAAATGATAAGACTGAAATGCCAAAACGCACTGACATAAACAAAATTCTGATAATTGGCGCAGGCCCTATTACAATCAGTCAGGCATGCAAAGCCCTTCGCGAAGAAGGATACAAAGTAGTTCTCGTCAACAGCAATCCGGCAACATTTAAGGATAACGCCGTGCAATTATTCAGGTAAAGGTCTATAGCTACGCCGCAATGACGAAGGATGCAGCGCAACACAAAAAATGGGTTTTTTACGAAGCCGTCTTATTTTACTGCAAATAATTTAAATATATATACTCCGCAAATACTTCCTGTCACATCTGCAAGAAAATCCATTATACTTGCATTTCTGTGCGGCACAAAATACTGGTGAACTTCATCACTCATGCCATAGAGAGATGATGATAATATGCTGAGCATTATCACCATGGTTATATTTTCTTTGAATCGTTGGGTTCTGAATGCCATGAAAAAGAGAACTCCAAGGATGGCATAGACTGCAAAATGGATGAGTTTGTCAAGATAAGGCAGGTTCGGGATATTTCCAGGAGAAGGATAAGAAGACAGAATAAAAATCAAAAGGCAGTAAATTATTACAGGAAACCAGTAATATATAAATTTTTTACTGCCTGACAACTGCATATTACCACCCTGTAGTCGGTCTTCTCTTTCCGAATAATACTTCACATGGCGAATTTTTTGTAACATGTTTTTTCAGCTTGCTGCACCATAAAGACTGAAATGTCCTGCAACTGCCGTCCATTGCCTCCATCTTCGCAAAGTCGGCATGCTTACACTTAAGATCACACCATTTTATCCTGTGAGTTGTAATGCCAGCGTTATCTGTTGTCATAAATCTATATCCAATTCCAGCTCCCTATTCCTTATATTTGCAAGAACTTTATTTAAAAAATCTTCATGCGTGACTCCAAATCTGACTTTGCCGTCCGGAGTTCTTACTGAAAGCGTGTTGGATTCTCTTTCTTTCCCGCCAATTGTAAGGATAAGAGGAATTTTGTTTAACTGGGCATCCCGGATTTTTTTGTTAAGGCTTTCGGTTCTGCTGTCAACCTCTGTCCGCAACCCATGCTCTTCAAATTCTGTTTTTATAGAATTTGCGTAAGAAACAAGCTCATCATTCATTGCCAGAATAGCAACCTGTACCGGAGACAACCATAAAGGAAACTTTCCTGCAAAGTGTTCAACAAGTATCCCGAAAAACCTTTCAATAGAGCCGTAAATTACCCTGTGAATCATAATGGGCCGGTGCTTTTCATTATCCTTTCCTATATAAGAAAGATCAAATCTTTCAGGCAGAGACATATCAAGTTGCACAGTCCCGCATTGCCATGTACGGCTGAGTGCATCTTTTATGTGTATATCTATCTTCGGGCCGTAAAATGCACCATCTCCCTCGTTTATTTTATAGTCCATGCCGTAGGAATCAAGCGCTGCTTTTAAGCCATCTGTAGTTAATTCCCACTGCTTATCCGATCCTATTGACTTTTCAGGTTTTGTGGAAAGCTCAAGATGAAAACCAAGACCAAAGGTTGAATAAATCCTTTCAACCAGCCTAAGAACTTCAACGATTTCATCTTCTATATGTTCTTCAGTCATGAAAATATGAGCATCATCCTGATGGAAAGCCCTGACTCTGAAAAGGCCGTTCAGCACTCCGCTCAGTTCGTGACGGTGTACAATTCCGACCTCAGCGGCACGAACAGGCAAGTCCTTGTATGAGTGGGGCCTCATGCCATACAGAAGCATCCCGCCGGGACAGTTCATCGGTTTTATTGCGTACTCCACATCATCAATAACAGAGGTATACATATTTTCCCTGTAATTATCCCAGTGCCCGCTCTTTTCCCATAAAGAACGGTTAAGCATAATCGGCGTTTTTATTTCAACATACCCTGCTTTCCTGTGTTCCCATCTCCAGTAATCTAAAAGTGCATTCCAGATATTCATTCCCTTTGGGTGGAAAAAAGGCATCCCAGGCGCTTCTTTGTGAAAGCTGAAAAGATCAAGAGCCGCACCAATTTTTCTGTGGTTTCTTTTTCTGGCCTCTTCAAGAAAATTCAGATAGGTTTTAAGCTGTTTTTTATCAAAAAACGCCGTACCATAAATTCTTTGCAACTGGGCTTTTGTCTGATCAGCACGCCAGTAAGCGCCCGAAACTTTCATTAATTTTATTGCTTTTATAAATCCGGTATGAGGAAGATGAGGCCCGCGGCATAAATCCGTAAAATCTCCCTGCTCGTAGAAAGATATTGTTCCATCTTCAAGCTCTGCAATCATTTCGAGTTTGTATGACTCGTTTTCGTAAAATCCGAGTGCTTCGGATTTTGAAACCATCTTGCGTTTAAAAGGAATTTTTGCCTTTATTATTCGTTTTATTTCTTCCTCAATTTTAGGAAAATCATCTTTTGAAATCGGCGCCATATCAATGTCATAGTAGAAGCCATCCTCTACGACAGGCCCGATAGTCAGCCTGGCATCCTTATAAAGATGTAAGATTGCCTGCGCCATAACGTGGGCAGCGCTGTGGCGAAGTATCTCCATAGCCTCCTTGTCTTTGTTTGTGATAAGGCGCAGATGGCAATCATTAATAATTTTTTCACTCAAATCAAGTAGCCTGCCATCAACTTCAACAGCAATTGAATTCCTTGCCAAACCCTCTGAAATACTTTTGGCTACATCCATGCCGGTTGGCGCATTCTCAAAACTCTTTATATTTCCATCTGGAAGTGTTATCTTTATCATTATATTCTCAATAGGGAATGAATTATACCCAAACCGAACTTAGGTAATAAATTGTTGACCCGGAATCAAACCAACATATATAAGAATTCAAAACCAGGTAAAATAATTGCTTATATAAAAACTACTACAAAATAAAACATAAGTTGAAAAATTTAGGTGAAATAGTCTTACCGGTCAAGAAAAAAAACTTTATTTATGACAACTAAGTATACGCTAATAAATACTAAAACAGATCTTGAAAAAATTACAAGAAATTTAAAGAAGGAAAAGTCCATTGCCGTTGACGTAGAAGCTGACTCAATGTATCATTTTAAAGAAAAGGTCTGTCTGATCCAGATTGCTACTAAAAAAAAACATCTTGTAATTGATCCTTTAAAGATCCAAGACCTCTCTTCGCTTAAAAGCCTTTTCTCAAACAACGATATTAAAAAATTTTTTCACGGTGCCGACTTCGATGTACGCAGTCTTTACAGGGATTTCAATATAAAAATAAAAAATCTTTTTGATACCCAGATTGCCAGTATGTTTTTAGGAATCAGTGAAACAAGTCTGGATGCGGTACTTAAAAAAAGATTCAACATCAGTCTTAATAAAAAATACAGAAAAAAAGACTGGTCCAAAAGACCTCTGCCGGAAGATATGATAGAATATGCTGTAAAAGACACGACATATCTTATTAAACTTGCAGAAATTATAGAAAAAGAACTCAAACAAATTGACCGGATTTCATGGGTCAATGAAGAATGTGAAATTTTAAGCAAAGTCAGGCCCGCCATGCTCAATAGCGAACCATTATTTATGAAATGCAAAGGAGCCGGCAAGCTAAACCCTAAATCTCTTGCTGTTCTTGAAGCCCTTCTTCAGTTTCGGCTAAGTGTGGCTGAAAAAAAAGACAAGCCTTTGTTCAAGATAATTGGCAATAATTCTATAATGAAAATTGTTAAAGAAAAGCCTGTTAACAAAAGACAATTAGAAAAAACAAAAGCATTAAGCCAAAAACAGATTGAAATGTATGGCGATGCCATAGTCAGGGCTGTAAACTATTCCTTGATGCTGCCTGCAGCAGAGCTGCCTGTTTATCCGCGCAGGAAAGCTCTGGTTTTACCTCCTGAAGTTCCATTAAGAGCAAAGGCTATTAAATGCTGGAGAGATTCGAAAGCTAAAAAAATAGGATTAGATCCATCAATTGTTTGCAAGAAATCAATTATAAATTCAATTGCAATACAAAACCCAATGTATTTAATGGATCTTTTAAAGATTAAAGAAATGAAAAAATGGCAGAAAAAAGAATTTGGCAGAGATATAGTGGCTATACTAAAAAGTTTATGAGCATATGTTCTTAATGGTTGACTATTCAGTTGTTCACTAGTGTACACTTTTTTAACAAGCTGTAATCATATATAAAAGCAGGTGATCTTCGTCCGTTTTTTTACTCATTACTATTCTAATGGGTTAACCAATTGGAATGTAACAGGGATTGAGAGGCTGTAATCTAAAAAATGTTCCAATAATCTCAAACCCAACTGAAATAATCTTAAATCACACCGCCGGTTTTTCATCTCAACGCCTCAAAGCCTGCCACAATGTCTAAAAGTTCTTCCGTAATAGAACTCTGACGCTGTTGCTGAAATTGAGAGTTGAGTTCTTCCAGGAGATCTTCAATATTTCTTTCAGCCGCCTGCATGGATGCAAGACGTCCGGCATTTTCGCTG
>JAJSZP010000136.1 GCA_030262775.1 Deltaproteobacteria bacterium
GTTTGATCTCAGATCACAAAAGTTGAAGGAATAGCGAGCTATTTCAATATTTTTGGGATTTGAGATCGGACAAAGGCGGCCTGAAGCTGTGATGCATAGTTGTGGAAGTTATTTCGTCCACGTTCCTAAGGAAACAGATGAAGAAAATATATCTTATTGGAATTGGGCCTGGTAATCTTGATTATCTTACTGTCAAGGCGATAAACACAATGAAAAAAATAGATGTGTTCTTCCTTCTTGAAAAGAGAGGACAGAAGGGACATGATGATCTTTTAAAGATAAGAAAGGAGATATTAAAAAGATGTCTTGAGAGAGACACATACAGGGTTGTAACTGCGAAGATTCCTGAACGTAAAAAAAGGGGTAAGTCGTATAAGGAAGGGGTTAATACATGGCGTCAACAAAAAGCAGAAGTTATTACTGAATTGATTAAAGGCAAGATGAAAGATGGTGAAAAAGGCGCCTTTCTTGTCTGGGGTGATCCGTCGCTATATGATGGACATATAGAAATTCTGCAGCATATCCTTAAACAGGGATCAGTAAATTTTGAGTATGAGGTGATAGCAGGAATAACCAGCGTTCAGATATTAGCAGAAAAGCATAAAATCCCCTTAAACCGTATAGGAGAGACTATCGTAATTACAACGGGCAGAAAACTGAAAGAATACTCACCTGCTGAGGTTATAAATATTGCCGTATTATTAGATTCTTATTCTACCTTTAAGCATTTTAAGGATACGGATATTGACATCTATTGGGGTGCATATCTGGGGACTGATGATGAAATCCTGCTTTCAGGGAAGCTAAAAAATATAATTGAGGATCTTAAAAAAATAAGAAAAGAGGCTAAAAAGAAAAAAGGCTGGCTTATGGATACATATATTTTGAGGCAGCCGGAAGGTTCGGAAAGTAATGAGTAAACTCTATGCCTCTGGGGAGGACAATTGCGATAAACCATGTATCTGTTGACCCAAATCTATGCGCCTACTTGGGGAAGTTATTTCGTCCACGTTCCTTATCTGGACAAATATAGGAGTGATGCGCTACTTGGAGACTTTTATGACGGCAGCAGTTTTCCTTGGAGCATATATCATTGACATAATAATTGGGGATCCTCGCTGGTTTCCTCATCCTGTTGTTATCATCGGGAAGGCTGTCAGGTTTTTAGAAGGAAAAATTCGCTGCACTTCACTTATAGGCAGAAAGAAGGGCGGAATAATCATGTGCTTTGCCGTAGTTATCCCCGTTTATTTCATTACCTGGGGAATAGTTGAAGGGTGCTTTTTCATAAACTCACTGTTTGGCATGATCGTAACCGCTTTGCTCGCCTTCCTCACACTGGCAACGCGATCTCTTTATGATGAGAGCAAAGTTGTTCTAAATGCCTTGAACCGTGGAAATATAGAAGAGGCAAGAAAAAGCCTCTCCATGATCGTGGGAAGAGATACGGAAAATCTTGATGAGCAGGAAATTTGTCGGGCTGTTATTGAAACAGTTTCGGAGAACCTGTCGGACGGTATAGTGGCGCCCATGTTCTACCTGGCTCTTGGTGGAGTTCCTCTGGCCATGGCCTATAAGGCAGTCAATACACTTGACTCAATGGTTGGATACAAAAACGAGCGATACGCGGATATTGGTCGGTTTTCCGCAAAAATGGATGATATATGGAACTGGATACCCGCAAGACTCACCGGGTTCATGATTGTGGCAGTCTCTTTTATACTGAGACTTAACTGGAGAGATTCCTGGAAAATTATGAGAAGGGACGGCAGAAACCACTCAAGTCCCAACAGCGGCATATCGGAGGCAGCGGCAGCCGGTTCCCTCGGTATACAGCTTGGTGGTGAAAACAAATATTTCGGAGAAATTGTCAGAAAGCAGACTATCGGTGACACAGCAAAAAAAATAGATAGAGGTGATGTAAAAAAGGCATGGGTTATCATGTTTTTCTCATCTTTTTTAATGGCGGCTGTCTGCGTGCTAACCTTATGGCTAATAGAATAATAAAAAGAGATCATGGCGGTAACATCAGTGAAATTTCCGGAAGATATGGAATTGATGAAGATAAAATCATCGACTTCAGCGCTAATATAAATCCACTTGGTTATCCGCCGGGGTTAAAAGAATGGCTAATGGCTATTGCCTTTTAACTTCTTAAGAAAATTGATTAAAAAATGGAAATTCCTATACTATGGACTTAAAATGTCCGACAAAAGCTTTAATAGGGTGCAATACAAAAAACGGCAAACCTTCCCTTCAGTCTTCAGCCTTTTACCTAAACACCTGAACACCTGAACAGTTACAAACTGTGATAAGACATCAAATCAGTTATGGTCAATGAATAGAGTGTGTTATCTCCATAGTGTCACTTTTTTGTATTGCACCCGCTTTAATACTATTATAAGTAGTGCTTTAGATTTTTTCTAGGTCTGTGATCCATTTGACCGCATTATTATTGCTAATGCGACCGTAAATCGTAATATTTTGGTGACAAAAGATCAAAATATTTTAGAAAATTATGAAAAAGCAATGTGGTAAGCCTTTTGATCCCTACTTTAAAAATAACGTTGGTAATATTTATAATTTTTATTCTTGCCGATGGCTGCATGCAAAATAAGTCCCGGGTTGGGGCTATTGATCATAATTCGCAAAAACAACGGACTGAAAACAAGTTAAAAATTGCCTTGATCCATTTGAATGTCCGGCACAAGAATCTGGAGGTAAACCGCCGAAATATTATTGAGTTAAATCGAAAGGCTGCCAATCGTGGCGCTGATCTGATTTTAAATCCTGAACTGGCGGTTTCCGGGTATTCTTTCTCATCCCGGAACGATATTGCCAAATATGCAATATTAAAAGACGATTGGTTGCTGACCTCTTATCTGAAATAGTAAAGGAACATGGTGCCTATATTATAATCGGCCTGGCAGAACGTGATAACGCAACGTGGATCTATTACAACAGCGCCATTGTTATTGATCCGGATGGCCGCCGGATATGCACCTTCAGAAAGATAAATGCTGAATCACGCTGGTCATGTCCGAGGCGTGCAAACCAAGAGGAGCTCTCTCTGGATGTTTTTGATACAATGCCATTCATATAGTGGGTTCAGAAAGTACTGCCACAATATGTTGTGGTAATAAAATTTGAGACTCAAATACCGACAGCAGATTTCGCTATAAAATCAACATGCTATGATCCCGAGAGTTCTCAAGAGGGGTTTTTTGATACACCCTGGGGGAAGAAAAATGGAAGAATATCTGACCGTAGCATTGGTGCACCTGAATCTAAGATACAAACATGTCGTAGAAAACCACCACACACTGCTGCCGGACAGTGTTCCTGTACAATGGTGCTCAATACCTGTCGCACCCGGAAAAAACGGTTCCATGACAGGGTAAATTTTGAGTTGCTGTTAGAAAATGACATCAAAACAGGTTGAATACATTAATTTCCACCGTAATGCATCCTTCATTTTATAGTTTACACTTTTTGTGGGAGAGGCATCCTGCCTCGAAAATCGTGGCTGGAAGCCACTCCCACAGTAATAACGAAAAAACCTGTAAAGGAAAGAGATATTTATTCCCCAAAAGTGTCAACTAATTTTGGCTCATCGTGGATTAGTGGGAAATCCTTCGGTCGGCTGACGTTAGATCAACGGCTTCAATTGATAACTATAAGAAAATATACACAAAAGTTGTGTTTAAAGTTAGATTCTGTCATCCATTAAATGAGACACATGGTTGTTTTCCCCACTAATCCACGATGAGCCAAAATTTTATACGATTATGGAGCATGCCAAATAAAATAATAATTTTAATATTACCTGCCAAGATGTTATCAAATATAAACTGGAGATCAAAATGACACCATCTGATTTAATAAAACAGCTTTTTTTATCCTTCAATAGTAAAGATGATGAAGCATTTCTATGTGCCGCGCGGGAGTATATAGAACGAGAAAAGCGAAAAAAGCATAATATTGTGGCAAGGGAGCTTGAAAAAGCTCTCTATGATGCAAATGTATCCAAGAACTCAGTTGCAGAGCGGCGGTTCAAAAGTAGTATGCCAATTCCACGGGATACAGAAAAAGGGTTTCCTCTTCTTGAAATAAAGCATTTTGATGACAATTGGGAAAATCTGATACTTACGCAAAGCACAAAAAAACAGCTTGAACAGGTGGTCAAAGAATTTAAAGATGCTGATATTCTGGTTACATATAATCTCAACTATAAAAAGAAAGTTCTGCTCTGCGGAAAGCCTGGAACCGGCAAAACGTTCTCTGCACAGGTAATCAGTTCAATATTACATATTCCTCTAATCTATATTCGATTTGATGCCATTATTTCATCCTATCTTGGAGAAACTGCCACGAATCTTAGAAAAGTTTTTGACTATATTGAAAATGGCACCTGGATAGTTCTTTTTGATGAGTTTAATATTATTGGCAAGAATCGTGATGACAGCCACGAACACGGCGAAATTAAACGGGTGGTAAATAATTTTTTACAGATGCTTGATAATTTCAACGGCAGCAGTATTATTTTAGCGGCAACTAATCATCAGTACATGCTTGACCCAGCCATCTGGCGACGATTTGACGATGTAATTTATTATGAACTTCCGGATGCCAAAACAAGAGAAAAATTATTTGAACGCTATTTGCGCCCCATGAAGCGGGATAATGATATTGACATAATTAATGCAGCAAAAAAAACAGAGAAATTTTCTCCATCAGATATAAAAATGATAGCCGAAGAAGCAATGAAACTTGCAATTATTGATTCCCGCAACAGTTTATCCATGCCGGATTTAATGGCGGCTATTGATAAATTTATCAAGCGTGAAAAGGTAAAACAAAACACTGTGGAAGATGAATAATGAACTCATACGAACATCTCTCTTTGCCGGTTTATAATGCTGATACTGAGAGACAAAAACAGGGCGGCGGCGGTGGTTTTAAAATTCCTGCAGGAAGAAATAAAAGTGAATTTTCTCAAACAGCATCTCAAAAAGCTGATGCAATCGCCACTTTATTTCAGGAGATTAAAAAAATTTTTCCGGTAAAATAAATCCATCTCTGATTTATGAAATAGAGATAAATCAAAGTGTTGCACCTGAAGCATTTGAAAAAATACTGTCTTCTATGGGTATTCATGTGCTTTCGATTGCAGAGAATAAAAAAGGATATTGGATCGTTTTCAGTGATGATGAAGATTTAGCTATATTTAAGGAAAAACTTTCAACCTACGGCTCTGATGAAGGTCCTAAATATGATTTTTTTAATGCGATAGAGTCTTTCCGTGATATTCCAAGAGAAGAAAAAATTGGCAAAGCATTAGGTGAGCAGCCACTCGGAGACACACCAGAGTTTATTGATATTGAATTGTGGAAAATGGGAAATCCGCAGAAAAACGAGGATTTCATAACTGAATTAAAAACCACTTACTCTGATTTGTCAATTTTTAGAATAACAGATAAGCTTGTAACTAAATCGTTTGTGCTTTTGCGGGTGAAACTTAGCGGAAAAATCTTTAATGAAATAATTGAGCTCAAAAAAATAGCCAGAGCTGATCGCCCTTTCATTCCTGCCTTCAATCCATTTGAATATAGAAATATTGATATTTCTGAAATAGAACTGAATGTTCCTGATGAAAACGCAGCCGGTATTCTAATCATCGACTCCGGCATTATCTCAAATCATCCCTTGCTGGAGAAGTGTGTTGGCGGGGAAGAAAATTTTCAAACAGGTGAAAATGCGACTCAAGATATTGCAGGACACGGAACCGCAGTCGCCGGCTGTGCCGCTTATGGTGATCTTGAGAAGTGCATTGAAGATAAGTACTTTGATCCTTCCAACTGGATATTTTCCGCAAAAGTGATATATTCGGAAAGAGATGTTAATGGCAACACTGTAAAAACAACTTACGATCCTGAAAAACTTATTGAGCATCAATTTAAGGATGCGGTTGAGAGTTTTCTCTCAAACCACGAATATCACATAAAGGTTGTGAATATTTCTTTGGGGAACAACGACGAAGTTTGGCATAAAAATTATACCCGTCAGCTTCCGCTTGCAGCATTGATTGACGAGCTTGCCTATACATATCCTGGAGTAACATTTATTGTATCTGCCGGAAATCAGCACCCACTTGAAATTTATAATTCCATTAGCGAGATAACAGGCAACTACCCTAAATATTTGCTTGAAAATGAAAAGTTTAAAATTATCAATCCCGCCACGTCAGCGCTTGCTATTACCGTTGGCTCAATAGCAGATAAAGTAAAAATTGAAAAAGAAAGATATGGCGCAGAGCAGATAAAAACGGCGATTGCCAATGAGTATCAGCCATCTCCATTTTCAAGAACCGGTCATGGCATAAATGGTATGGTAAAACCTGAGCTTGTTGAATATGGCGGCAATTTAATTCTTTACAAAAACTTTGGCCGCATTTCTGAAGATACCGGAGGTAAAATAGCGCTGTTAAATAATCAAACAACAGAAAATATTATCAGGTTTGATTATGGTACCAGCTTTTCGGCTCCAAAAGTTGCTTGCCTTGCTGGAAGAATAGCAAATAAGTTTCCACATAAATCAGCAAACTTTATTAATAATATGCTGCTTATCGGCGCTGATTACCCCTTTGTGCCGGATAAGCATTTTTATGGTACTAAAGATAAAAAGACTGCCTTAAAAGAACATTTATCAGTATGTGGTTTTGGTGTTTCCGATTATGATAGAGCTATCAACTCTTTTGATAACAGAACTGTTCTATTTGATGAAGGGCAAATTGGCTTGAATCAAATAAAAGTTTACTCACTGCAACTGCCTGAAATATTTTTTTCAGAAGCAGGGAAAAAGAAGATCACAGTAGCTC
>JAJSZP010000137.1 GCA_030262775.1 Deltaproteobacteria bacterium
AATGAATATCTTTTTGTGTTCTGCAAATGGCAAGTCGATCCGCTTTCATGAGTCAGATGCACGCTCAATAGGACGTGTTGCAAGAGGTGTTCGCGGAATGCGCCTTGCTGCCGGGGATTATATTGTTGGCATGGAAGTTTTAAGCCATGGTCAAACCTTGTTTTCTGTAACGGAAAACGGATATGGAAAAAGAACATCTATTGACGAGTATCCTGTTCAAAAACGTGGCGGTCAGGGAGTAATTACAATAAAAACCAGCGAGCGTAACGGGCAGGTTGTTTCAATAATGCTAGTAGAAGAAGTGGATGATCTTATGCTGATGACGAATACAGGCAAGATCATACGCATGCATATTAAGGGTATATCAGTTATCAGCCGCAATACTCAGGGTGTAAAACTCATCAATATGGCTAAAGGTGAAAAAGTTGTCGGCGCCGTCGGACTAATTGAAAAAAAAGAATAAAATATCATTATGAAAAATAACATAGATATAAATTCCATTAAAATAGGTGTTGTGGGAGCAGGAAGCTGGGGTACAGCCATTGCAAATCATCTTGGCCTGAAAGGTTTTAAAGTTGATTTGTGGGTATTTGAAAAAGAAGTTAAAGACCAGATTTATAAATATAGAGAAAATAAAATTTTTCTTCCGGGTTTTACTCTTTCTTCAAATATATTTCCATCAAACGATCTGTCCTCTGTTGCCTCAGATAAAGACTTGCTGATAATTGTTGTCCCATCACATCTTATGAGGGAAATGGCTCGCAAAATTACAGGTTTAATCTCAAAGAATACAATTATAGTATCAGCCTCCAAGGGGATTGAAAACAAAACTCATTTAACAATGTCCGGCGTGCTGAAAGAAGCTCTTCCTGAAATTTCAGACGACAAAATAGCGGTTATATCCGGACCCAGCTTTGCCAAAGAAGTTGCGAATAAGGTGCCGACTCTGGTTACTGTAGCATCAAAAAATAAGAATGCTGCTGAATTTGTGCAGCATGTTTTTTCCACAGAGTTCTTCAGGGTTTATACTACCGATGATTTAATCGGCGTTGAACTGGGTGGTTCCGTAAAAAATGTTATCGCCATTGCAGCAGGAATATTAGATGGACTGTGTTTTGGATTAAATACAAGGGCTGCTCTAATAACAAGAGGACTCGCTGAGATGAGGCGCCTTGGATTAAAGTTAGGCGCAAGCACCAATACTTTTTCAGGGCTTGCAGGTATTGGTGATTTAATTTTAACCTGCACCGGAGATTTAAGCCGTAATCATACAGTAGGTAAAAAAATTGGAGAAGGAAATAAGTTAAACGAAATCCTTTCTGAAATGCGCATGGTTGCAGAAGGAGTAAAAACAGCCAGGTCCATTTATAACTTGTCAAGAAAGATAGGTGTTGAAATGCCTATCTGCCAGGAAACTTATCGTATTCTTTATAACGATGTCTCACCTGAAGAGGCTGCATGCAGGCTGATGAGCCGCGATCTCAAACAGGAAATGGATGAATAAAAAAAAATACCCTGCCTGCTTTGGCGTAATTGATTCTGTTTTCCCCAAAAAAGAAAACGGACTTAGAAATACTCCGGCAACCTGTCTTGCCTGCTCTCATAAAACAGAGTGCTTAAAATCAGCAATGCAGGGACCGGGTGGATTAAAAGTTAAAGATGAATTTATTGACAGGGCCTATGAGTCCAAAATGATAGGCTTTCTGGAAAGATGGTCCAAAAAGAAAGACATCAATCGCAGGCTTAAGGAACAGGAAACAGGGGTCAGGGATTAGGAGGAATTGAATTTATATGAGATCTATTAAAAATACGGCAATTTCAGGCAAAAAACTTCTGATAAGGGTTGATTTTAATGTCCCGATGGATGAGGACCAGAATATTGTTGATGATACACGTATACGTGCTGTCCTGCCTACTTTGAAATATGCATTGGATCATAATGCTGTATTGATTATAGCTTCTCATATGGGCAGACCAAGGGGTAAGGTCGCACCTGAACTCAGCCTTGCTCCTGTTGCCAAACGTCTGGCCAGACGTCTTGATAAAAACATCATAATGGCTACTGATTGTATTGGTCCTGATATAGAAAAAATTGTATCAAATATGAATACAGGCAATATTTTACTTCTTGAAAATCTGCGTTTCCATCCTGAAGAACAAAACAATGATGATGAATTTGCAAAAAAACTGGCCAAGCTCTGTGATATTTATGTTAATGATGCCTTTGCCGTATCTCACCGTTTCCATGCATCTATTGTAGCAATAACTAAATATGCACCCTTATCTGTTGCAGGTTTTTTACTTCAAAAAGAGCTTGATTATTTCGAAAAAGCCATGGCCGATCCCAAACGTCCCCTTGTTGCTATTATAGGGGGCCTTAAAGTATCAAGCAAGCTGGGAGCTTTAGAAAACATGCTCAAACATGTTGACAAAATCATAGTTGGAGGAGCTATGGCCAATACTTTTCTAAAAAGCATAGGCTGCAGTATCGGCAAATCAAAAGTTGAAGAAAATCTTATTGATATCGCCGGATCAATACTAAAAAAAGCAGCAGAGAACGGAATAAAATTTTACCTTCCAGTTGATGTAAAAGTGGCCAGCCAGTTTGATTCAAAAGCTGATGTAAAGGTTGTACCTGTGCAGGAGATCCCTTCCGAGTGGATGGCGCTTGATATAGGTCCTGCAACTTCTTTGCTTTATTCTGAAGTTTTGCAAGATGCAAAAACAATAATCTGGAATGGCCCAATGGGTGTTTTTGAAATGGGTGCTTTCAGCAGGGGAACAATTAATATGGCAAACAATGTGGCTGAATCTTATGCAATGACAATTGTCGGAGGAGGCGATACGGATGTTGTTTTACACAGGGCCGGTATAAGTGATATGATAACATATATATCAACAGGCGGAGGTGCTTTTCTAACTCTGCTTGAAGGCAAGTCATTGCCCGCAGTAATAGCTCTCAATAATACTTAGGGGCCGGGAAATGCCCATTAAGCCTCCTACCGGCAAATATTTAATTCTATTTTTTGCTGCTGTATGTGCCTTTGCTTTAGCCGGATACATATACAGCGAACCTTTATTCAAATATATCGCTAAATATTACTATATTGTTACCGATAAGGAAAAAATCGAAAGCCTTATAACCTCCTATGGGAATGGAATAGGAGCGCCTGCGATTTTCATTATAGTTCAGGTCTTGCAAGTTTTGTTTGCGCCCATTCCCGGTGAAGCAAGCGGCTTTATTGGAGGATATCTTTTCGGAATAACCAGGGGGTTTATATATTCAAGCATTGGCCTTACTATAGGCTCATGGATAAATTTTTTGATTGGACGCTTTTTAGGAGAACATTATGTCAGGAAACTTATTCCAGCCAGGCAACTAAACAGGTTTGACACCATCATAAAACATCAGGGAATCATAGCTGTTTTTATTTTATTTGTTTTCCCCGGCTTTCCAAAAGACACTCTTTGCTTTTTCCTCGGATTCAGCGCTATTCCAATCAAGCTTTTCATGATACTTGCTTCTATTGGACGTATGCCCGGAACATTTATGTTAAGCCTTCAAGGCTCACTGCTTCTTGAACAGAGCTATAAAATGTTTGCGCTTATTCTCGGTATATGCATTATATTAATAGTTATAACTTTTTATTATAAAGAAAATCTATATAGATGGATAGAAAAATTTAATGGAACTAAAATCTAAGTTGTTAGAAGGAGCATCAGGGAAGGAGGTAAATTGGCATTCTGGAGTGTAAGAGAAGAACTCAGTCAGGCAAATAAATTAAGACGTTCGTATTACGAACTACTGAGAGACGAGCTTGACCAATTTATGATCAGTTATGCCCTTATAGATTCCTACAAAAATTTTCTAAGCAAAAATATTTCTTACCCTTTTGTTGAAAAGCGTGAGCTTAAACCCCGTGCCCGCATCCCTGACGTGGAATATGAACGTCAGAATGCTTTTCTGGTAATTTTTATTGAAGATACAATTTCCGCTGTTCACAAGAAGTACATAAGGTTTTTCGATTTAAACAAAACCACAAAAACAAATCTTCTACATTCCAAAACACTTCGACTTTCAGACGACTTTGACAGAAATCAGAAATACCTCGACTCCGTTCATTTTTATGACTTTATTAAAAGCCTTCTTCCAGTCGATTACGCTCTTCTTATTCAAAGAACTCCGGGTATTAAGAAAAGAGACTGCTACAATCTTTCTCATTTTCATGTAAAAATTGACTGGCCGATTGCAGATGCAGCCGAAGACCTGGCGCAAACTCTTCGCTATATATCAAAAGATCTGTATGAAAAGGGAGATAACTACGCAGAGGATATACAAAAAAAGTTTTTTGAGTACTATGGCCTTTCTGTCGCTGCCGGTGGCAGAAGAACTGCTGCTATTGTAGCAGCCCAGTATCTGAAAAAAATTCCATGTATTAGTACCGTGTATGTAGGAAGCAGCGAATCAAGGGCTTTGATGCGGATTTCCGAAAGAGGTGTATCAAGATCAATTCTTATGAAGTTTACAAGCGAAGAATTACACCGAATTTCAGAGGCAAACAGCCTTACGCCAAGCACTTTCAAGAAAAACTATATGGTTGCATGTGAAGAAAAGGATGGTATTTTCATTTTTCAGGCAACCTACTCCTATACAAACTGTTCAAGGCCGCCTGATGATGGCAAACTTCATGAACTTAATCCCGATCTATACTGGCTGACAGTCGGAGCTCAACATATAATTCCAAAACCAGGTGTTTGGAAATATCCTCCTCTTCCGATCAACGCAATCTATACTTAACCTAAATTAAACGATTTTAAGCATCTATGAAAAATAATTTTCTCATAGACCTCACAATTACTAAGAGAGAAGTGGACCCCAAGTCAAGAACAATTTTCTTCTAAATTAAGGTGTATTTTTGTGTAAACGATTTACCGTTTTTTACTACTTTTACTTATCTATCATTTTGACTCTATGACAATTCTACAATCAAGAAAAATCCAAGGATCAGATTTTTTTAAGCCAGTCTAATTGACCAATTTGCCTGTAAAGTTCCTCTATAAGCTTTTCAGAGTCCTTATTTGCCCTTTTATGTATACCGGAAAAAATACCAGGCAACTCCTGAAGCATATGTTTCTTCCATTTGGTTATCATATTAGCGTGAATCCCAAACAGACCAGACAATTGCGCAATCGTTTTCTCCTGTTTAGCTGCTTCCAGAGCAACTTTTGCCTTAAATCCAGCAGAATGACCTCTACAATTTACTCCCATATTTTCTCCTCCCTTTTTACTGCTAATTTGCTTTACGAATCCACCTTAACAAACTGTCCAAATTTTGGGGAGTATTATACTGATCAGCCGAACCGCGCAGTACGGACCCCGTATGCTGCGTGGTGTGGGAGGGGCGGCCTGTGAGGGTCGCTCCTATCCCGATATATTTTTCCATTAGATTATGGTTAAGGTAAGGATTGTAGCTTGTTATAATCAATCGCCTTTGCATAACCTTTCAAATCTTCCTTGGTTATTCCTTGCCCTTCAATTGACACGAGAAATTGATTTGCAACAACGATTTTGAGGTCACCCTCCTTACTATTAGAATCAAATTTGACAATAGCTTTCTGACGCCCAATTCTTTCAAGCTTTCCGTCATCAGATGTGGCATACATTGGATTAGAAAACATCATCATCATGCCTTGCATAAGTGGGGAATCAGTAATAATTTGGACAGTAATAGAACTGGAATCTTTACTGTACTGACGTTCAGCCGTAATACCACCACCGAACATAGAAGCTCCCATCGCCTGAGAGCTCGTCTCTCGCGCGGTCCATCCAATCAAAGGTTCTGGAAGAAATAATTCCAGCCCGCCTCCCCTCTTTTGTTGAATTAATTGTGAGGCATAATTGAGGCTTTCTACTGCGTCTTTATATTCACCATTCTTATAATACTGCAACGCTTCGTTAATAGACACTTCAATGTCTTCGGCATACCCTGAAACAGAAAACGCCATTAACATAAAGAATAGTCCGCCAATCTTTAGACTTTTCATACTCAAATTAAACATATATTTCTCCTTTCTTTAAAAGAATATATCGGGCAAGCGGGAGGTGTTGCCACCTCACAGGACTGTTGCCAATCCACACGCCCCCCTAAGAACCGGACGTGTGAGTTTCCTTAACCATTTTCCATTTTGCTGCTGCCATAGTTTGAAAATCGGTAGTGTTAAATTAGCGCCCTTCGGGCGGACTTTTTTAGTCTTCTACGTATTCCATTGTTTCTCGATTACAACCCGGGCAACCTAAAACAGGCATAAAACCTTCATAATATCTACCTTCAAATTTGGCCATTGCAATCTCAACATCAATAATTGCTTCATTGACAGCCATCTCACATTTACAATGGGAACAACGATAGCTGTATTCCTCCGGGGGAGGGCCAAACGGCACATCCACTCCCTCTATCTCTTGGTTCTCCTCCTTCGATAACAGGAGGTCTGTATTTTCCGGCTTCGATATTTTCATATTCATCATATAACATTCTATATTTTGGATGCCATATTGCCCACAGAATCATTTGAGAGTGATACACCTCCTGTGGCCTTATACAACTTGGCTGTTCGGTGTGTCTACTATTTTAGGGAAAATCCATTACACCTTTTTCACCTTTGAAGCGATAGCATGTTCGTGGAACCTTGATCTTGCTAAAAAGGGTTCCGAGTCGTTTATATTCATAGTCACGTCCTATTGGGGAATATTTACCAGGTTTAGGTGGCAAGTCCGGTGCAATATTCTTGATTGCCTGGATACCCGGTTTTTCATCGACTGATACTGTAATGATTTTCTTGTCCTGTTTGTTTTGAT
>JAJSZP010000138.1 GCA_030262775.1 Deltaproteobacteria bacterium
GCTCTGTAAACTGCTCTCAGGCGTTTTTCTTTTTTTGCAGGGGGGCAGGAATAATGATTTAGAATAACATCGGTAAAACTCATTCGAACTTCAAGATTGGGAAATCCAAGTAAATAGCTCTTCCTTGAGCCAAGGCTTATTTTTTTTTTAATAGTTAGATAACCGGTCTGAAACAGCAGGGTTTCAGGTTCAAGATGCTCAATCTCAAAACTTCCCAAAAGTCCTTCTCCTGCCTCAAAAAGTTCAAGTGACGGAATATAGTATTGATTCTCTTTCAGCAGTTTTATCAGAAATGACGGTGTTCCTGTTTCAAACCAGTAGGTTCGAAATTCACCTGTTTTTAAACAAAGCAAAACATCAAATGGATTGTAAACAGGTTCTCCAAGAAAATTATAACCATTATACCACTCTTTGATTGCATTCAGATCAACGCGTTTAAGAGGTTCCTTAAATACATATTCAAGCTCGTTCTGTGTATAACCGCAAATTGCTGAATAACGGCGGCCAAGGCTGATATCTTCAAGGTTGTTCAGACCGCTAAAAATACTAACTTTACTGAACCTTGAGACACCGGTTAAAAATACAAATTGAAGATAGCTGTCCAGATCTTTGATAACAGAATAGAAATTTTTCAATTCTTCTCTGATCTCAATGGCTAATTCAGGTTTATCTATATTATCAAGGATCGGCTTGTCGTATTCATCTATCAGGATTACAACTTTTTGATTCTGTTTTTCAGATATTTTTCTGACAAGCTCATCAAACCGGTCACTTATATTTTTTTCTTTTAGTTTAACCTTATATTTTTCTGCAAATCGTGAAAGAAGATAATTAAAACGCGAATTCAGGCTGTCAATATCCTTGAAGATACCAGCTCCAAAGCTGATATGCAGCACAGGCAATTGTTCATCCCAGTTCCAGTTATTTTCAAGAAACAGACCGTTAAAATATTTTTTCCTGCCTGCAAATGCCTGGTGCAATGTGTCCAGAAAAAGGCTCTTCCCGAATCTTCTGGGACGGGAAAGAAAATAATAACCGGATTCTTCTTTAACCAGATTATAAACAAACTCGGTTTTATCCACGTAATAGAAATTACTTGATCTTATTTTTTCAAAACTCTGGATTCCAATGGGATATTTTTTCATTGATTGTTCTCCTTTGTTTTGTTGAAGGCTGAAATACTCTGACAGCCTTCGGTCTTCAGTCCACGATAGGTTGAGTTGTCGAAGATTTTTGGCGGGAGTGTAAACAAAACCCAACAAAACATTTTATCACTCGTTCCCACGCTTCTGCGTGGGAACGTATACCGGACTGGTGTCAATATGCAAGATACCATTTTGGTTTGTTCATTTCCAAAAAAGTTCAACTTGCCAGTGTGTGCCTTTCGCTATCTTACCCTTCCGAGCACAACCTGGCCTTCTGCCTCACCCTTTTTCACCGGATGCTGTTTCTGGCCTGTGGCTTCTGGGACTTCACGATTGAGATAACTGGATATCTCATTAACATCAATGTAATCCATCTCCATCTACATCAGCCGCTCCTTTTAATCCTTTGAGGAGGTAGCAGGTGAAATAACCATGCTTGAGATCATCGGATTCCTTGCTCACCTCACTGGCGCTGCTTGCGGTAATAATGATCCTTCCTTTTCCCCTGGATAATCTGTCCAGAAAAGCATCCGAGATATTGGCCCTGGTTCTGGACAATATCGTCCTTCCTCCGGTCTGACCGCTGTAACAGCAATCAGCCAGGAGGATGACCCTTTTGGCCTTTATTCTCCTGAATATTCGAGCAATTTCATCCATAGGAATAGCAGTGGTGTAAAGATCAGTTGTGTCTGCATCACAGGGCAGAATGTACTTGTTTCTATGCCGTCACCATCCAGACTCGTTTCACTATCTTCAGGGGCTCCGTGTCCGGCAAAAAAGATGATGACCGTATCTTCATGTCCAGCTTTGCTTCTGATCTGTGTTCCTAAAAGAGACTGAATGTTCCGCTTTGTTGCCTGACCATCGTAAAGCTCAAATAGATGATCGGCTTGTATATCAAGATTGGTCCTAAGATAATCGGCAAAAGCAGAGGCATCGTTCCTGGCGTAGTCGAGCTTTTTAACATGGCGATAGTCGTTTATGCCGATTACAGCCGCCCATATTTCTCCCTTTTTCTTTTCGTAAAACACAGTTATGCTTTTAGGTTTACTTGTCAAGTTCTCATCGTCTAAGGCCGTGACTATAATCTCATTTCTACCGATTCTTAAAGGTACCACCGCATAAAACTCGCTCTGTGTATTATCCCCCTTGACAGCTATGCCCCGATCATGCAGGTCAATTCTCATGCCGTTGACATTTATATCAATGGAAACTACGCCCCTGTCATCCGCGACAATTCCCCGCAGGTCAATAGTATTGGTGACCACTCGCCTTCCGTCCCTGGGGGTAGTGATCACCACATGCGGAGCCATCTTAAACCGGCCTGACGATGTTACAGGCCTATAATCTGATTCCCGTTTCTGTCCGGCCACAGTAATCTCTTTGGCCTTCTCAGAAGCAACATTCAAGGCCAGCACAAGGTTCCTGGATTTGAAATCTTTCTGGGTGATCTTGAAATTTACAGGCAGATCACCTGCTGGAACCGATTTTTGAACAGTAATTATAAATGTAATGGGATCGCTTTCCCGACCAGACTGGATGCGGCCAATGGAAAACTCTTTGGCGCTGGTCAGTATAATGCCTTTTTGATTGATATTGATACTCAGATTGACATCCGCTGCATCAAGCTGACCTGTGTTCTTGACCCTAACCACCAGATCAACGCTTTCCCCTTGCTCAATAACACCATTGCCATTGGGATTAAGGATCTGATGGCTTATTGCAAATTTGGGCCGGGATACCTTTATGGGGACGTTGATGTTCTCTGTCTGACCGGGAAACTCAGCCTGCGTCAATTGTATCTTGACATCAACGGATTCTTTTTCCAGTGTTCTGGGAACCGTAAAAGAAAACCTGGTGGGAATATTCGTCGAACTTGTTTCAAGCCGGCCCAATTCAGTGCGGTTTCTTGAAAAGGAGAAATCTGCAGAATCCACATTTATTGAGACTGCCCTGGCCTCCATCTGTCCTTTGTTGGCAACTCGAATCTCCAGTTCGCATGTCTCACCGTTTTCCACAAAGCCATTGCCGTTGCTGTCAGTAATATTGTATGAATAAGCCAGGATCGGACGTATAGTGTTTAGATTCAAGGCCAATTGCTTTACTCCATCAGAAACGCCTCTAACATCGGAGGCCTTGAGATCCACCCTGATATCACCGCCCGAATATGTCCTGGGAATCACAAAGGCCAGCTTGCCGCTCATGGTCTGGCCAGGCAGTATCTGAGTTATCTCGGTCTGTTTTCTGATCACCTCAACACCGGAATTGATGGAAGCAATGCCCAGATCAATCTTGATTGCCCGGCCTACACCCTTGTTTTTCACAAAGGCCGTAAGCTCAATGGTCTCCCCGTTTTCAGGAATGCCATTGCCGTTTCCGCTGGCAAGACCGGTCTTTCCATCGTTGATTTTGTAGTCAGCTATAACAATATCGGGTTTTTCCAGGTGGGCTGTGGGAATATTGAGTCTTATTTTTTCGGAGTCAAAACCCCGTTTTTCCTTGCACTGAATAAGGAATGGAGCGACACTGTCTTTTAGATCCAACCGGCCACAAAGCTTCACCTTCAGTTTTTTGGATTCGCCAGGAGGGATATCTCCAATATGAATGACTTTATCGAAGTTTACACTGGGAAAGTCACATTTTGTATTCAGTTGCACATCAAAGGCGGTGCCTTTGCCGGTGTTGGTGGCGCTGATTGTGGATTGTTCGGCCGCGTCGATGGTGTTGTTGGGGAGGAGGAAGGATTTGTCGGAATATTTGAGTGAAGCGATGAGATCGGCGGGAGCGGTTTTTTTTCCAATTCTTTTTGTTTAAGGAAAGCTATATGATCAATATGATTGATCAACTTGATTTGGATGTTTAGTCAAAACAACAGATAATTCATTGAAAATATTTTTAGTTATGTCGGAAACGGCAGCTTCATAGGTTAAAAAAATAGGATATTTTTTCGCCGCGAGAGAAACTTGATCTAAAAAGGACGTTTCCCAAAACCAGAGTTCTTTCAATTTTCGATATTTGTTTCCTTGACCATTAGCTGAAATAATCATATGTTCTAATAACTCTAACTCATTATTAAAAATATTAAAATTGATATCCATTGCTAATAAAGCTGTTTTATCCCCTTTGGGGGTAAGGTCAGTAATATTAGGCTGAGAAAATGAGAATATTAACTCATAGTTATTATTGACCAATGAGGTCATAGAAATAAAATCGACACGGTCAAAATACTTTGGAAAAAATTTTTTAGCTTTTTGAATTAAACGGAAGTTCCATCTGGGGTAACTTTTATAAGTCTTATGATCATAAGCACCTTTCCATGAAACTTTTTTTTAACTTTCGTGTTTCCCTCGTTCCCAGTCAGTAGACTGGGTTGTCGAACGAAACCCAACAAAACCCAAAGCCCTTGTCATTCTCCGCACATTGCTGGTGCAAATTCCCTTCCCGCGTGGGAACGCATACCTGATTTACTATTGCTTGCAGACCTCCAGCAACCCATCCATACCCTGATAATTAATATCGCCAATGTTCTGCCTGATCAACACACCCCCGTTCTACAGGATTCCTGTGAACATACTCGATTTTTTGCTGTATAAGATTTGAAACGGGCAATATCTCGAGCCAATTGTTCACTTTGCGCAATAAAATGCAGATAGTTTTCAAGGATGACGTATGCGTACAGTTGCATTCCATCCTGGGTCAGAAAACGTAGAGAGTCCAATAGGATTGTGACCGTTTCCGGGCGGGTGAAAACCGGAATCCAGTGCAATACTGTGCAGGTTATGAAATGAGGTAAATTGGCGTTAGTAAATTTGTAGCGGCTTCTTCCCATTATTTTAGTCCGGTATGCATTCTCACGCAGGAGCGTGGGAATGGGCCAAAGAGCCATTGATCGCGATCCTGACAGAGATACCAGGCCGAACAGCTATGCCGCGCTCTGCTTTTCCATAATCCGGAACAAGAGCATTCCCACCAGCAAAGACAGATAGATAAATTTTGCTATTATATTGCTTTTTTTATCGTTCACTATACCTCTTTTATTCTATCGGGTATTGGGCATGCCCTCAACTTTTTCCCCAAACTCATCAAAGCTTTTTGCCCGGAGTGCCTGTCGTAACAGGTCTTTCAATCTTTCACGGGAATCTATTCGCTTGATCTGTTCTGACAATTCACTGCTTACACTGCCAAAACGCTCGGTTAAGACTTCGATAAGCATATCTCGGGCATCCAGCAACATTCCCTGTTGCATTCCCTGCTGCA
Source organism: Deltaproteobacteria bacterium (assembly GCA_030262775.1). Lineage (GTDB taxonomy): Bacteria > Desulfobacterota > Desulfobacteria > Desulfobacterales > ETH-SRB1 > B13-G4. The sequence goes on from JAJSZP010000138.1 coordinate 5,403, forward strand.
CTCCCTGTTCAATCCATTGTTCAGCTACAGTCGGCATAATATCACCTCCCTTTTCTCTTAAAACCTCCATGACGGCGTTTTCAATATCCTCTTCTTTTATCTTATCTGATCCGGAAACAACATATCTTAAAATCGTCTCTAAATATTCAAGTCCGCTTTGTTTCTCCACAAGCTTCGATAATAGCTTTAATATTTCAGGAAATCGATCCTTAAGATCCTCTGAAAATATGTGTTTAAGGAGAAGCATGGCAACCTTAACATAACAGCTCCTTTAATCTCTTCATCACTGTAAGACGAAAGATCGCAGAGCATATATTGAAAATTTGGCACAAAGTTTTCAAACCCTTCAGGCAGATCAAACAAGTTGCAGAATTCAAGGCCAATCTTCCATTTGACTTTGCCATGGTATATTACCAGAGGAATAATGGGCGGAAGCGGTCTTGCTTTGCCCTCTTTTAGCGCCTGCACCCATATCCGCGCCATATAGCGCAAAAGTTGCAGACTGATCAGCGGATCCGAGAAACTCTTGTGTTCAAACAACATATAAACATAAGCAGAGCCTTTATCTTTCAAATTTACAGCGTAAAGAAGGTCTGAGAAACGCTCTAAAAGTTCCTTATCAACAAAGCTGTCTTTCCTTATTTCAAGAGAATCAACATCTAAAAGAGCAACTATATCAGCGGGCAGATAGTGAAGTATAAAATCCTTGGCAACCTCTTTGCGCGAAAGAACTTCTTTAAAAAATCTGTCATGTGGATTGGTAATATCAGACATAAAATAATCCTATCATATTTCACACAAAATCGCCAAATCAATTATTCACGTTTTCCTAGTTCCCACGCTCCTGCGTGGGAATGCATAAGTTTCATTCCATCCTTGATCAGAAAACGTAGAGAATCCAATAGTATTGTGACTGTTTCCAAGCGGGTGAAAACCGGAATCCAGTGCAACACTGTGCGGGTCATAAAATGAGGTAAATTGGCGTTAGTAAATTTGTAGCGGCTTCTTCCCATTATTTTAGTCCGGTATGCATTCCCACGCCGGAGCGTAGGAACGAGAAAAAACCTTTCCTATGGCAACACAAAGAACCTGGCCGTCCGCATCTTTCCAAGTGGCGACGATGGGTAGTCCTTTGATTAACCCTGAAACCCATTCTTTTTGTACCGACAAAAATTGGGATAAAGAAATCCGCTCTTCCCCGTTCTGGCAAAGCTTCAGGTGTTCTCGATCCGCAAGATACTCCACCGATGATAGTTGAATGCCCGCACTGTTTGCCAGCAAGGAGCGTACTGCTTTAACTTACATTCCACACCTTTTTTTGCATACACTGCCCAATTTTTTTAAAGGGGGGGTATCCACTTCACTCTCGTACCCCCTATATGTTGTGGTTGATCATCTGTCACCCACGGATGATTTGAGTTCGCGAAATGTGCTCAACATGGACAGCCTGCTC
>JAJSZP010000139.1 GCA_030262775.1 Deltaproteobacteria bacterium
TGTTGGCAGCAGGGACGAAGAAAGAAATTACTGCAGCAGGGTATGTTGCAGTCATGCCGTAAAGAACGCCTTGAAACTAAAAAAGATAAACCCCGAGATGCGTATCTATATACTTTTCAGGGATATGAGAACCTATGGATTAAGAGAGGATTATTACAGAGAAGCGTCAGAAAAAGATGTAAAGTTTATCCGTTATACGCCGGAAGATAAGCCTGTAGTGAAAGTTGTCCAGGAGGGCGGCAAAGAAATTTTGAGAGTAACTGTTCCTGATCCTGTTTTAGGTCAAAGGCTTGAATTAGATGCTGATATTGTTTCTTTGGCTGCAGCGGTTATTCCAACCGCAACAACCAATGAAATAGCCTCCCACTTCAAGGTAACTTTGAGCCCGGATGAGTTTTTTAAAGAAGCCCATGTCAAATTAAAACCTGTTGAGTTTGCAGCAGATGGCGTTTATCTTTGTGGAACGGCTCACTATCCTAAGCATATACAGGAAACGATTAACCAGGCTTATGGCGCTGCCGGCCGGGCATTAACGCTTCTCTCACACGATACAGTCGTAGCCTCAGGTTCTGTTTGCGAGGTAAACGAGAACGATTGTGTATCGTGTGGGGCATGTATTTCAGCTTGTACATATGGTGCTATAGAGTTTCATGATACACCAAAAGGCAAAAAGGCCTGGGTTAATCCTGTTCTCTGTAAAGGAGACGGTCTGTGTAACGCAAAATGTCCAACAAATGCTATTGTACTGAAGCACTTTACCGATGAAGAGCTTTTGAGCCAAATTGATGCGGCGGCGTAAAGAATAAATTACAATAATCAAATTACAAAAAACAAATAAAACACAATATCCAAAAGACAAATGACAAATAAATCACAATGACTAAAAGTCTTATTTCTAAACCTTATGATCTTGAAGAAAGGACATTCCAATTTGCTAAGGCTGTAAGGATTTTCATTAAAACATTGCCAAAGACAATTGCAAACATTGATGATGGGAAACAACTGATAAGATCTTCAGGTTCAGTAGGTGCAAATTATAGAGAAGCTAACGAATCATTAGGCAAAAAAGACTTTTTGATGAGGATGAAAATAAGTCGTAAAGAAGCAAAAGAAAGCGCCTATTGGCTCAGGCTAATTCATGAAACAAATAATTTAAAGAACGCTGATGATGCCCAAAGTTTAATGCAAGAGGCAATTGAATTGAAAAAGATCCTTTCATCAATATTGGAGAAATCAAAATAACAAACAACTATAGATTTTTAATCTTATTTGAGATTTGGATATTGAATTTTGGAATTTATTTGTAATTTGGGTATTGTAATTTGGGATTTATTTAAATTTGGAATTTCCGGTTTATCCGGTTCAGGAGGTGAGAATGAGTACAGGTCTCGAATTTAAACCAAGAATATTAGGTTTTGTATGCCATTGGTGAGCATACGGTGCTGCTGACCTGGCTGGAGTTTCCAGACTACAATATGCAAATGAAATGAGGCTTATTCGAGTCATGTGTTCCGGTAGAGTCGACCTGGAATTTATACTCAGAGCCTTCTTAAAAGGACAAGACGGTGTGTTTATTGGTGGTTGCCGGTTAGGCGAATGTAATTATATTACTCATGGAAATTACGATGCATTAAGCAATACGCACATATTTAAAAAAATAATGGAACACATAGGTCTGAATCCGGAAAGGCTAAGGATCGACTTTATGTCCGGCGCTGATGGAAACCTTTTAGCCGAATACACTGATGATTTTACCAATAAGGTGAAGGAATTAGGACCAATTGGTAAAAGCGAAGGAATAGATGAAAAAGAATTGAAGTTCAAGCTTGAAGCAGTTAATAAATTAATCCCCTACATGAAACTGGTGGAAAGAGAGAGGCTAAGAGTACCTGTAAAATCAAAAGAAGCCTATACTGAATTTTTTGAAAGCAGCGAGATAAATGCCTTATTTGATGAAATATTTTCAGAAAAACTGGCAATAAGCCAAATTATGTTGCTCCTGGGGGAAAATCCTCTTTCAACCGGAGAAATTTCTGAGAAACTGGGCCTGAATCCATCTGACGTATCAAGACATATGATTAGTTCATCAAGGTACGGATTGGTCAGGTACGATACAACCAGCAATTGTTATGCGCTGGCTTAAGGTGAAGGAAAATATTAGGAAAGCGGCATATGGAAATTGACAAAATAGATCAGATTATTGATAAACATCATGGAGAAGCAAGTTCTTTGCTTCAAATATTACTTGACATTCAGAGTGAAAATAGTTGGCTTACCAAGGAAGCACTGGGTAGGGTTAGCGAAAAATTAAACGTTCCTTTAAACCGGATACAGCATATCGTTACCTTTTATAAAGCCTTTAGTTTAGTCCCTAAAGGACGTCATCAAGTTCACATTTGCGTGGGTACTGCCTGTCATGTTCGTGGTGCGACGCGTATCCTCGACACTGTGGAAGAAGCGACTGGAATTAAACCTGGTGAAACAGACCTGGATTTGAAGTTCAGCCTGGAAACTGTTAACTGCCTCGGCTGTTGTGCTTTAGGCCCGGTGATGGAAGTCGATGGGAAGGTCCACGGCAAGATGTCGCCGGTCAAAACAGCAGAAGTGTTAAAAATGACAGTCTCGTAATAGTAACACCGATGGCTAAGTAGAAAGTTCCATATACAAGGCGCAGCGGTTTTTCAGAGACGAGGCAATACAAGTAGTATGCCGAGTTTCTGAAAAACCGCTGCAACGCAGTAGATGGGACTTTCTACGACGCCATTAAAAATCTATGAGTAGGGGAAAATTATGGCGCGGTTAAATTCGCCTGAAGAATTAGAAAAATTCAGAAAAAAAATATTATCTAAAAGAGACCCAAACACGCCTTGCATTTCAATATGTGCGGGTGCCGGTTGTATTGCCTCCGGTGCAGATGAAGTCATAGAGGCGTTTAAAGCAGAGATTGAAAAACAGGGTTTAACTGCAAAAGTTGATACTAAAGGAACCGGGTGTCCCGGATTTTGTGAGAGAGGACCTGTTGTGGTCATATATCCTGAGGAGATATGCTATCTTCAGGTAACAGCTGAAGATGTTCCAGAGATTATCTCTGAGACAATAAAGCAGAAGAAGGTAGTCGATCGCTTGCTCTTTGAAGACCCGGTCACAGGTGAAAAAGCAGTCCATGAATCTGATATTTCTTTTTATAAGTCTCAGGAACGGACTGTCCTATGCAATAACATTAAGATTGATTCCAAGAGTATTGATGACTACCTGGCAATTGGTGGTTATTCTGCATTAACCAAAGCACTTTCCCAGATGACTGATGTGGAAGTATTGGAGGAAGTTAAAAAATCCAACCTGAGAGGAAGGGGAGGGGCCGGCTTTCCTGCTGGAAGAAAATGGGAAGGATCACGCAACGCTCCTGAGCCGATCAAATATGTAATTGTCAACGCTGATGAGGGTGATCCCGGAGCATTTATGGACAGAGCGCTTCTTGAAGGAAATCCTCATTCAATCCTCGAGGGGTTGATCATCGGAGCCTATGCCATCGGTTCCCACGAGGGCTATTTTTATGTTCGACAGGAATACCCCCTGGCAGTAGAGAATATTAATCTGGCGATTAAACAGGCCCAAGAGTATGGCTTGCTTGGGGAAAATATCCTTGGCTCAGGCTTTGATTTCAAAGTTTTTGTACACCAGGGAGCAGGTGCTTTTGTTTGTGGTGAATCAACTGCTCTGATGACGTCATTGGAAGGCAGGGTAGGGGAACCCAGACCTAAGTATACCCGTTCCAATATCAAGGGCCTTTGGCAAAGACCCAGTGTATTGAATAATGTTGAGACCTGGGCAAATGTACCTCTTATTATCAATAAAGGTGCTGACTGGTTTACTCAAATTGGAACTGAATCAAGCAAGGGCACAAAGATTTTCTCCCTTGTCGGTAAGATAACAAATACCGGCCTTGTGGAAGTCCCTATGGGTATGACTCTGAGAGATATTATCTACAAGATAGGCGGTGGAATTCCTGACGGCAAAAAATTTAAAGCCGTGCAGACCGGAGGACCGTCCGGAGGATGTATCCCTGAGGATCAGTTAGATTTAAAAGTTGGTTTTGATGAACTCACCAAGGCCGGTTCAATGATGGGGTCAGGTGGGATGATAGTCTTGGATGAAGATACCTGTATGGTTGATGTAGCAAGGTACTTCATTAATTTTCTCACAGATGAATCCTGCGGTAAATGTGTTCCCTGCCGTGAGGGCTTAAGGCAGATGCATAGGATTCTTACGAATATCACCGAAGGAAGGGGAAAAGAGGGCGACATAGAGCTTTTAGAGGAACTATCTGAGACGGCAGTTGAAGCCTCCCTTTGTGCCTTAGGTAAGAGTGCCCCTAATCCGTTTTTAAGCACGTTACGCTACTTCAGAGATGAGTATGAGGCACACATAAAAGAGAAACGGTGTCCGGCGCTGTCCTGCAAGGAGCTGATCTCGTTTTATATAGACCCGGATAAGTGCACAGCTTGTATGATTTGCGCAAGAAAGTGCCCTGCCGAGGCAATTGACGGTGGCAAGAAAAAGATTCATATTATTGACCAGGAGAAATGTACAAATTGTGGAACCTGCTTTGAAGTCTGCCCCTCTAAATTTGATGCGGTGACAAAGATTTCAGGCGAGCCTGTTCCGGCTCCTGTTCCTGAAGAAGAACGAATGATAACTAAAAAGAGTCCAAGAAAGAGCCCTAAGAGAGCAGGTAAAAATGAGTGAAATCCAATTACAGATTGACGGAAAAGAAGTTAAAGCAAAGGAAGGGATGACTCTTCTGGAGGCAGCCCAAAATGCTGGGATATTCATACCAACACTCTGTCATCACGAGAAACTGGAACCTTTTGGGGGTTGTCGGTTTTGCATCGTAGAAGTAGAAGTTAACGGTTGGACTAAGCTTGTTGTTTCATGCGTTTACCCGGTAGAAGAAAATATAATTGTCAGAACCAGGTCTGAGAAGGTAGATAGAATCCGCAAAACCATCATAGAGTTGTTGATGGCGCATGCCCCTGATTCTCCTCAATTACAGGATTTGGCTCAAGAATATGGCGCAGTCAGAGACCGTTTTGAAAAAGATGCTTCATTTTGCATCCATTGCGGCCTGTGTGTCAGATACTGTGCTGAGGTTGCAAAGAAGAACGCTATTGGGTTTGTTGGCCGAGGGATAAATAAAGAAATTAGTTTTATTCCGGAAATAGCCGCAAAGGAGTGCAATAACTGCAAGGAATGCTTTCCGCTTTGTCCTACATCATATCTCCAGGCAGCTTTCGTTTTAGTCGAAGCCCTTGCGTTTCCCTCACCTTCTTCCAAGCCTGAGCCAGAGGAATAGGAACAATTGAGTGCAGGAAAAAATACTGAAATTATTCAAGCTCTTCGGTGTAAAAAAGGAGTCTGCCGGACCAGTTCTCTCGAACTGATCGGAGAGGAACCCCTTTTGATTCGTATCGATGAGAAGCCTTATTCAGTGGTGATGAGAACACCCGGAGAAGAGTTATTTCACGCGGCAGGGTTCTGTCTTGGGGAGGGGATTGCGGACTCTGTCGATGATTTCATGACAATCGGATATTGTGAAGATCTGGATCCGAATGTTATTGATATCAGGCTCAAACCTGAAAGGCGTGAAAAGATACATGATATTCTTGAGAGGAGGGGCTTTGTCAGCCAAACCAGTTGCGGCATTTGCGGTAAGGAGATGATCAAGGACCTTTATCAGATTCTAACTCCGGCAGAAAACGGCTTTGAGGTTAAAATTAACCGTATTTTTGATTGCATCGACAAACTTTCCGAAAACCAGAACCACTATCAGACAACCAGAGGTTCACACGCTGCAATAATATTTGACGATCAACTGGAAATGATCTCTTTTGCTGAGGATGTAGGTCGGCATAATGCGCTTGATAAGGCAATAGGGAACGCCTTAATGAACAGGAAGCTCTCTGCCGCCAGCATCCTGGTTCTATCTTCAAGGATAAGTTATGAATTAGTTCAAAAAGCTGCCAGAGCGCACCTGCCGATGATGATCAGTAACTCAAGACCGACCGCTCTTGCCGCGGAAATGGGGCAGACCCTTAACATGACGCTCGCCTGTGCTGATGAGGAATCTGAATTAATTATAGTTTGCGGCGAAAACCGCATCATTAGAGAATAAAGCAGAATAACATTTTACCTAAAAGAAACAGAACCAAAAAAACCCAATAATTAGGAGGATAATTTGAAAATTCTCACAACAGTAAAAAAAGTAGTTGATGTGGAATTGACCATGCATGTGGAGGAAGGCGCCATTGTTGAAGACGGGCTGCAATATGTTATAAACGCCTGGGACGAAAGTGCGGTGGAAGCCTCTGTCCAATTCAAGGAAAATAACGGCGCGGAAACGACTTTGGTGAGCATCGGCGGTGGAGACAACACCGATATGATCCGCAGATGCTATGCCATGGGAATTGAAAACGGGATTCATATTGATGATCCGGCACTGGATAGAGCCGATTCATCGATCTTTGCCAAAGTGTTGCAAAAGGTTTTTGAGGCGGGAGACTATGATCTCGTTATCACCGGCAAACAAGCCCAGGATACTGATAGCGGCCAAACCGGGATCATTTTGGCAGAGTATTTGGGAGTGCCTTGCGTCAGTAATGTAATTGCCATAGAAGTGATGGACGACCAACACATTAAAGTTTCCCGAGTGGGGGATGCCGGAACCGAAATTGTTGAACTTGAGTTACCCGCCGTAGTCACGGTTGATGTTAGTATTAATGAACCGCGACTGCCCCAAATGCGTGGCATCATGATGGCAAAGAAAAAG
>JAJSZP010000140.1 GCA_030262775.1 Deltaproteobacteria bacterium
ATTCAGGATGCCCTGAGCGCACTGAAGATAGAGAAAGCTGTTTTCAAACACATACTCACAGGATTTCTAAAAAACAATAAAGAGAGCGCAAACAAAATAAGAGACGCTTTTGACAGAAAAGACCGGGAATCACTTGTGCAGATCGCCCACAGTTTAAAGGGAAGCGCCGGCAATATAGGAGCAGACAGGCTGTATAAAGCAGCCCATGAACTCGAAGCCGCGGGCAGAGATGGAGCGCCGACATCTGCTTTACTCGAAACAGTGGAAACCGCTTTGAACCAGGTTTTGGAATCACTGCAAATGCTTACTGATATCTCAAAAACTGAGCCCTTACACGGCAAAAAGCGTGGCGTGGGTCCCGATGTAGATCCGGCACAGGTCATGCCATTACTGAAACAGCTTGCCGATGCCCTTAATCTTGCTGAGCCCGAAGAGATTAAAAAACATATTAAAGTCATACAGAAATATCTTGATATCTCAATCCTCGAAAATCTTGAAGACCAGGTAAATGACTATGAATATGACAGGGCTCTGAAAACGCTTAAAGGGATTATGGAAAAGATGGAGAAGGATGCCAGATGATCAGCAGACTTATTATTAAATGCCGGATTATGATCTTCCTGTTTACCTTATTAATTACCTTATTAATTACAGGTACCTCCCAGGGACAAGAAAATCCGGTAAAAATCGGCGTCCTGGCCATAAGAGGAGCAAAGCAGTGCCTGGAAAAATGGTCACCCACTGCCCAATATCTGTCAGCCATGATTCCAGACAGGACTTTCGTGATTATACCGCTGGATCATAAGCAAATTTACCCTTCTGTTGAAAGGGGAGAAGTCGATTTTATTCTGGCTAACCCATCCTTCTATGTGGAACTGGAACACCGGTATAGAACAAACCGTATCGCTACATTGAAAAATCTGTGTCTTGATAGCTTTTATACCAAATATTGGGGGGTAATTTTTTGGAGGGCGGATCGTAGTGACATACAACAGATCAATGATCTCAAAGGCAAAACTTTCATGGCCACAGCGGAAGGCTCTTTGGGGGGCTGGAGGATGGTGTGGCGGGAATTGAAAGAAATGGGGATTGATCCGTACAGGGATTTCAAAGATCTTAAGTTTATCGGCACACAGGACGCTGTCGTCTATGCGGTCAGAGACGGCAAGGTAGATGCCGGAACAGTAAGGGCTGATACATTCATAAGTATGCATGCCGAAGGAAAAATCAATCTTGAAGACTTTTATGTGCCTCATGAACACGGCGAGAAGGGTGTGGATTGCCCGCCATTTCCTCACTCAACTCGAGGATATCCGGAATGGCCCATGTCGAAAGTTAAACACACTCCGGATGAACTGGCGGAAAAAGTTGCAATAGCCCTGATGGAAATGACCGCGAACTCACCTGCGGCCATAGCGGCAAAATGCGGCGGATGGACCATAGCCATGAACTATCAACCGGTACATGAGTGTTTAAGGTATCTAAAGGTCGGCCCTTACAAGGATCTGGGCAAGATAACAATTGCCGATATTATCAGAATCTACTGGCCCTGGATTTTATTTTTTATTATTTTGTTTTTTGTGATAACGAGTTTCAGCATTGCAATCCTGATTCTAAATCAAAATATTAAAGCATCTCATATCAAGTTAGAGAATATAAAGGCATATACCCGTGGACTTATTGAGAGCAGTCCCGATGCATTGGTCACCTTTGACGAAAACGGTATTATTACCGATGTGAATGAACAAACAGCCAAACTTACCGGATGCGCCCGTGAAGCATTGATCGGCAGCCAGTTCCGCGACTACTTCACGGATCCAGAAAGAGCGTACCTGGGGGTAAAAAGGTCTTTTGAGGAAGGAAAAGTAACAGACTACGAGCTTGTAATGAAATCAAAAACAGGCGAGTTAACGGTCGTCTCTTATAATGCCATAGTATATATGGATAAGAAAGGACAGGCCAGAGGGGTCTTCGCAGCAGCCAGAGATATCAGCGAAAGTAAACGGGTTGAAAAAGAGTTGAAAGAGGCCAAGGAGGCTGCCGAAGCTGCTACCAGAGCCAAAAGCGAGTTTTTGGCCAATATGAGCCATGAAATCCGGACACCCATGAACGGGGTTATTGCCGCCGCAGAGCTGGCGCTGTCTGAAAAAATGTGTCCCAGGGCAGAGCGCTATCTGGAAATAATACAATCTTCCGCTTATTCACTGCTTGGAATCATCAATGACATCCTGGATTTTTCAAAGATCGAAGCTGATAAGCTCGACATAGAAACACACCCGTTTTTGTTAGATGGGGTAATAGAGAGATTAACGGACGTGTTTATGACTGAGGCTGCCGGCAAGAGGATCGAACTCCTTGTTGATATTGATCTTGAAGCGCCAAATGCCCTGATCGGCGATTCCCTCCGCCTTCAACAAATCCTCAAGAATCTGGTAAGCAATGCTGTTAAATTCACGGATATTGGGGGGATCATTCTTGTGAGAGCAACAGAGTCTGAAAAATCGGCAGACCAGACAACTCTGACATTTTCCGTAAAAGACACCGGCATAGGAATAGCTCCAAAATACCTGTCCAGGCTTTTTAAACCTTTTAGCCAGGTTGATACATCCAGCACGAGAGAATATGAGGGCACAGGACTTGGATTGAGTATTTGCAAACGACTGGTGGAAATGATGGGCGGCAGAATCTGGGTTGAAAGCGAATTGGGAAAGGGAAGCACTTTCAGCTTTACAGTATGTCTTGGCCGGCAATCTGAGAATCAAAAACAAAAGCTCGTGCCTCCTCCTGATATTCAACACTTAAATGTGCTGGTTATTGACGACTGTGCTGACAGCAGGCTTATCATGCAAAAAATGCTGGAGTCTTTTGGTTTGCAAGTAACATCTGTCTCATCCGGCGAAGAATCGCTGACAGCTCTAAAAGAAAATAAAACACGGGAAGAACCTTTTGAACTGGTTGTAATTGACTGGCTGATGCCCGGGCTGGACGGAATTGAGACTTCAAAAAGAATCCGGAAAGACTTGAAGCTGACTATCCCGATAATACTGATGACCGCTTTTGGGAAAGAAAACGAAATACTGGATGCTGAAAAGGCAGGCATCAACGCGTTTCTCACCAAACCCATACACCAGTCAACGCTTTTTAATGCTATCATGGATACCTTTGGAAAAAAAGCGCTGAAAATAGAGGAAAAAGAAAACCATATCACCACCAGGGCATCTATTTACAAGAATTTTCTCAGAGGAATCCGAATTCTTGTGGCAGAAGACAACCTCACCAATCAGGAAATCGCATTGGCGATACTTGAAGGAGCAGGAATTGTTGTTGAAATTGCCGATAATGGAAAAAAGGCGGTCGAGGCTGTGCAGAAAAGTCATTTTGATGCTGTGCTCATGGACATCCAAATGCCTGAAATGGATGGATATGAGGCAACAAGAATGATCCGGAAAGACTCTAAATTTAAATCACTTCCCATCATCGCCATGACCGCTCATGCCATGAAAGGTGATGAGGAAAAGTGCCTGGAAGCAGGAATGGATGGTTACGTATCCAAACCCATCAGTCAGGACAGGCTATTCCATACTATATGGAAATCAATGAAACACCAGAAAAAAGCGCTGTATTCCGGGGAGCCGGAACCCCCTGAACCTATAGACATTACAGTTGCACAAACCGAAGATCTCCCGGAAAGACTTCCTGGAATCAACATTCAGGATGCCCTGAGCGCACTGAAGATAGAGAAAGCTGTTTTCAAACACATACTCACAGGATTTCTAAAAAACAATAAAGAGAGCGCAAACAAAATAAGAGACGCTTTTAACAGAAAAGACCGGGAATCACTTGTGCAGCTCGCTCACAGCCTAAAGGGAAGCGCCGGCAATATAGGAGCAGACAAGCTGTATAAGGTAGCCCATGAACTCGAAACCGCGGGCAGAGAGAAAGCGCCGACATCTGCTTTGCTCGAAACAGTGGAAACCGCTTTGAACCAGGTTTTGGAATCACTGCAAATGCTTACTGATACCTCAAAAACTGAGCCTTTACCCTGCAAAGAGCGTGGCGCGGCTCCTGGTGTAAATCCGGCACAGGTCATACCAGTACTGAAACAGCTTGCCGATGCCCTCAATCTTGCTGAACCCAAAGAGATTGAAAAACAGATGGAAGTCATTAAGAAATATCTCGACATCTCAATCCTCGAAAATCTTGAAGACCAGGTAAATGACTATGAATATGACAGCGCTTTAAAAACCCTCAAGGGGATTATGGAAGAGATGGAGAGTCGATTAGAAAAAAAAGGTGACAACAGTGGAAAAAATTAAGCCTCTGGTTTTGATTGTTGATGACAACTCAACCAATATTGATCTATTGGTAAATACATTAAAGAACGACTACCGGCTGGGTGTTGCCAAAAATGGACAGAAAGCGCTTGATTATACAGAAAAGCACCTGCCGGATCTGATCCTCCTGGACATCATGATGCCTGGGATGAATGGATACGAGGTGTGTACCAAACTGAAAGCAGCCACTCGAACAAAAGACATTCCGGTAATTTTTATCACTGCAATGACTGAAACAGCGCATAAAACCAAAGCGTTTGAAGCAGGCGCTCTGGATTACATTACCAAGCCTTTTCATACAGCAGAAGTAAAGGCAAGGGTCAGAACACATCTTTCTTTAAAAAAAGCTCGTGAGCATGAGATGTATATCGCCTCCAAAATCCAGAGAACTCTTCTGCTTGGTCAACAGCCACGCGATATTAATGGAATACAGATAGCTCAGTTGACGATTCCTTCACAAAAAGTCGATGGCGATTTCTATGACTTTTTTAAACTTAACAACCAGTGTTTTGATCTCGTGGTTGGAGATGTCATGGGCAAGGGGATTCCGGCAGCTTTGCTGGGAGCAGCCATAAAAAGTCATTTTTTGCGTGTTCTAATTAAACTGATTCGCTTGAATGACAAAAAAGAATTTCCCGATCCTGAAAAAATTATTTCATCAGTCCATTCCAGCATGATTGATCAACTGGAAGATCTGGAGACTTTTGTTACCCTGTGTTATGCTCGATTCGATATGGCAAAATATCTGCTTAGTTTTGTTGATTGCGGCCATATGCGAACTATCCACTTTCATGCTGATTCAAAAACATGCAGTCTGCTTCGGGGAGTGAACATGCCACTGGGCTTTCCTGAGCAGGAACCTTTTAAGCAGACTTTGGTGTCTTTCAACCCAGGAGATCTATTTGTCTTTTACTCGGACGGCCTGACAGAAGCCAAAAACCAGGATGGTGTTTTGTATGGCGAGAAACGTCTGGTCGATTTTGTGCAAAAAAACGCAACAATTGAACCCAAAGAGCTTATAAACATTGTTCGAAAAGATGTTGTTGCGTTTTCACAATCCGACATTTTTGATGATGACCTCACGTGCGTGTTGGTCGGTATTGAAAAAAAGTCTACGAGCCAGGCTCTGTCAGATAAAGCAAAACTCGAAATCAAAAACGATCTGATAGAACTGGCACGAGTTCGAGCCTTTGTTCGGAATTTTTGTGAAAATATCACGGATTTTTCTCTTGATAACAACCGCATAAGCTTGATCGAATTAGCTGTTACCGAAGTTACGGCCAACATCATTAAACACGCATATGGTGAACGTACCGGTGAACAAATTCAAATAAATGCCCTGCTGCTGGATGACAAAATTGTTCTTCAGTTTTACGATTGGGGCAAAGAGTTTGATCCAAAATCGGTTCCGCTGCCGGTATTTGACGGATCACAAAGTGGTGGATTTGGTCTTCATATCATTTCTCATACAGTAGATGAAGTGGTATACTCACGCGATGATAAAGGTAGAAATTGCGTCTGCCTGAAAATTAAGCTAATCAGAGAGGATTAACATGGAATTAAGCACGGAAAAAATTGGCGATGTGACAGTTGTAACAGTGCAGACAGAAATTCTGGATGCAAGCAATGCTGAAGAATTTAAAACAGCCATGGCTCCCATACTTGAAGAAAACAACAAGGTTGTGTTTGAAATAAGTCAAATAAAATTTATGGACAGTTCAGGATGCGGAACCCTGCTATCTTTCCTCAGGCAGTTGAAGAGTTCAAATGGAAATCTCAAGCTGTGCAGAGTACAAGAACCAGTCCGCATGCTGTTTGAGCTTGTTCGAATTGATCGAATAATTGAAATATTTGACACAAAAGAAGAGGCTGTGAAGTCTTTTTAGGAACATCAATGGATGCCTTCCCCAATACTGTTTTCCGGTCAAAAATTCCATCATGTCAGAGATTGCATGCTTTGGTGGAACGGAAAGAATTGCATGCATATGATCCGGTTGTACATTTAATTCCTCAACCTCAACTAAATCCTTCTGCCTGGCCAACTGATACACCTGTTGCTTAGCATATTCACCTACCTGGCCATCAAAATATCCTGTACCGGTACTTTGGACAAAACACGATGTGATACTGTTGTTAGCACGTCAAGTTGTCCGGCATTTTTGACAAATGAAATGTCCGGTTAGTTAAAATTATATGACCGGAATCTTCCAGATCAACATTTACGCATTTTTAACCACCTGATATTATTTAACATTATTTTTTTAGTGTAGTAACAATTGAGACTAATGAGCTTCTTAATGGTCTCATTTGACCATCAAAAATGGTGAACAAATGGCATTTTTTACACTTTTTGTAGATTTTGAGTGATTTTTTTACTTCTAAAGCTATATT
>JAJSZP010000141.1 GCA_030262775.1 Deltaproteobacteria bacterium
GGCGCTTACGGGCATAGATACCGACCGGTTAAAGGAAGAAAAACTTCGCGGCATAACCATTGAGCTGGGCTTTGCATCTATTGATCTTCCCAGCGGGCAGCATCTTGGTATCGTTGACGTGCCCGGCCATGAAAAATTTGTAAAAAACATGGTGGCGGGGGCTACCGGTATTGATATTGTTGCCATGATAATTGCGGCTGACGAAGGAGTAATGCCTCAGACAAGAGAGCATATGGAAATTTGCACCCTTCTGGAAATAAAACAAGGTCTCGTTGTTTTGACAAAAACTGACCTTGTGGATGAGGAATGGCTGGAGCTTGTAATCGAAGATGTAAACGAATTTACCCGAGAGACATTTCTTGATGGCAACCCGGTTATGCCGGTATCATCTGTTACAGGCCAGGGGATCCCTGAATTTATAAAAGTCCTTGATGAATTAAGCGCAATGACTCCCAGCCGTTCTGTAAAAAATCTGTTTCGTCTTCCTGTAGATAGAGTTTTCAGCATGAAGGGGTTTGGCACAGTTATTACAGGCACCCTGACTTCAGGACATGTCAAGACCGGTGATAGCGTTATGATATATCCTTCCGGTATTACATCAAAAGTCCGCGGTATTCAGGTACATAATCAGAGCGTCAGTATTGCGGAAGCCGGAATGCGTACAGCGATTAACTTTCAGGGGCTTGAGAAAGCTTCCGTGCAAAGAGGAGAAATAATATCCAGCCCTGGGGCTTTACAGCCGAGTTATATGCTTGATGTATCTATTCACTTTCTTGAAAGCAATAAGAAACCCGTTAAAAACCGCACGCCCATCAGGTTCCATACAGGTACCAGCGAAATTTCAGGCCATGTTGTATTGCTTGATAAAGACGAAATTATCCCGGGAGAAACTACTGTTGCCCAAATCAGGCTTGATTCACCAGTCGCAGTCGTAAGGGATGACAAATTCGTTATTCGAAGCTATTCTCCTGTACGCACAATCGGCGGAGGACAAATATTAAACCCACTTCCACAAAAACATAAACGGTTCAAAAAAAGTATTTTTGAAGGATTAAAAACTCTGATCACCCAACCGCCTGAAGAAATCATTACCTATCATGTTGATAATTCCGGTTATAAAGGGATCTCATTCTCAGATCTCAAAATTATGACCAACATGCCTGAAAAACAGCTTGATAATGCCCTGCAAAAGCTAATGTCAATAAAGAAAATTAGATGTGCCGACAGGGAAAACAGAATTTACATTCATAAAAACTGCTTTGAAAATCTAAATAAAAAAATTTCATTATTTCTTAAAAATTATCACAGGACAAATCCGCTAAAAGCCGGTATGCCCAAAGAAGAACTCAAGTCCAAGCTGCCTTCGGCTGGTTTAAAAATTTTTAATCTTATGCTTGATATGATGATAAAAAACAAAGAAGTCATTTCTGATGGGGAGACTGTCCGCCTTTCTTCACATACTGTTTCCCTTGGAGGCGACCAGGCTGAAGTAAAAGAAAAAATTTTGAATACATATCTTAAAAGCGGACTCTGTCCTCCATATTTCAAAGATCTGAGCAAAACACTTGATATTGATGCAAAAAGAGCCAAAGATGTGCTTATGCTTCTTATAGAGGAAGGCCTGATAATCAAAACAAAAGAAGATCTTTATTTCCATATGGAGATTGTAGCTAATCTGAAAAAAAGACTGGTTGATTTTCTTTTAACTCACGGTGAAATAACGACTCCCCAGTTTAAGGAGATGACTGGCACTACACGTAAATATTTAATCCCATTAATAGAATATTTTGATTCAAAAAACGTTACAATCCGAATAGGCGATATCCGTAAGCTCAGAAGCAGTCAGGGCTAACGGCTCACTTTGATACACTTTTGGTTAAAAGTGGAATTTCAAAAAATCTAAGCCGTACTTCTTGCGAAAGAATTTTTTCCTTATAGAGTTTCTCAAAAAAACTTGTCATCCCTTTCAATTGCAGGGGATCAAGATTGTAGTTCAACAGCTTGTAGTATTTTTTGCAGATGTTTATATTTATTCCAAGAATTTCTGAGGCTTTTTGGGCAATATGCTCTACATGCTTCTTTCCTTGTTCCTTTGAGATATCCAATAGTCTTATTATTGATGATACAACTTCCGGCTTTTTATCTGCAAATGATTTTCGTACAGCCCATAATGCAAAAACAAATGGCAGGTCTGTTAATTCCAGCCACATCTGACCAAGATCAAATACATAATCAAAATGTAATTCCCATTTCTCTTTTAAAGCTTTGTCGCCAATAATAAGCGCTGCGTCCGCAGATTTTTTAATTTCATCCGGGCATTGAATAGGCATAGTCTCGAATACGGGTTTTACTCTTTTTATTGAAAAAAGAAATTTTAGCAGCTCTGCAGCGGCCGCAGACTTGTCTGTAATGATTACTTTGTTGTTGGTTAACTTTTCGAAAGGCTTTTTGCTTACAAGAATGACGCTCATAACTCTTCCAAGACATGCTATTGACAGGTCGGGAAGAAGCAGCCATTCATCCTGGTTCTTCGCATAAGCAACAGATGATACAGGGCTTATATCAAGCTCATTTTTTATCATCATATTATTCAAAATTGAAGGCGGTGCGCTTACTATATTCAGCCAGTCAGGTTTTAAACCATTATCTAAGCCATAATATACCGGAGTTACGTTTATATAACTTATACGGCCCAAATTGACTGGGGGAATGGTTATGTTATTTTTAAATTGATATTGCATTTATTGTAATATTGTTTTGCAAGACCCTTTGAAATCCGCATTTACAAGGGCATGCAGAAGTTCTGATCTGTTTGATACATCAACCGGTACATAAACAAAAGCAGCGCGCTTTCCCGGTGTTAAAGAGCCAAACATTTCACCAAATCCTAAAGAACTTGCGCCGTTAACTGTTGCCATTGCAAGGATTTCAGCCGGTGGTATAGAGGGAAAAGATTTTGACACAAAAGTCATCTCATCGAATATACTTAATGACTTCGCACTGGCCAGGCTGTCTGTACCGAGACAGGGCTTTATTCCGGCTTTAAGCATACCTGAAAGATCTGGCATCATGTTATGAAGATTGAAGTTGCTTCTTAAACAGAGACATACACGGACATTGTGGCGCAAAAGTATTTCAAAATCCTTTTCGTCCGTATGGATAAGATGTACAGCTATAGTATTTTCGTCAAGAACTCCAAGATCTTCAAGATATCTGACCGGGGTTTCAACCGGCAAATTCCAGCCTGAAAAATCAACCCCCCTTTCCGTCATAAAATCTGCCCAAGTGCCTTTTCCTGTAGTCAGGAAAAGGACTTCATCTTCTGACTCCGCCAGATGAATGGAAAATGGGATATTTTCTTTACGTGTAATATTCTTTAAATCTGCAAAAAGTTCAGGGGACAGGGTGTGCGGTGCATGGCCGGCAATTGATTTTATTAATAATTTATTTGTGTTACATATTATTTCTTCAGGTAAAACATTGCCAAAAAATTCTCTAAACCATACACCCCTGAGGCTGGAGTTTGATACTATTTCCCATGTCAGGCCAAGTGTGGATATTTCACCTATAACTCCGCATCCGGATTCAATAAGCTCTTTGACACCATTTCTTGCACCGGCTTTAAGAGTGTCTGTGCCGGCTGAATTGCGCAAATTAATTAAATTTTCAACCCAGTTCCTGAATCCTTTTTCAGGTAACACCTTGTCCTTTAAAGCACAAAGTTCAAGATGAGTATGGGCGTTTACCAGAACCGGCAAAAGCGCGCCTGGGCCATGATCAATAATATGTCCGCTGCATGAACCCCGGCCAATGTCCTTAATCAATCCCGAATCGACATGTACAAAACCATCTCGGATGATTGTATATGGATCAATCACCACCCATCCGGCTTTGTGTATTACAGGGGAGTTCATGATCAATGCGGTTTAATAATATTATAAAAGCAATCCCTTTGCGCTGCTTTGTAGCCGGCTTCCCGGATCAGACGGATCATTTCTTCTTTTGGCAGCCTGAACTTCACTCCTGCCGCGGCTACGACATTCTCTTCTATCATTGTACTGCCAAGATCGTTTGCTCCAAATACAAGCGCTGTCTGGACGATTTTGTCTCCCTGCGTTACCCATGAAGCCTGTATGTTCTGTATGTTATCCAGAAATAACCTGCTGACAGCAAGAACCCTGAGATATTCTACAGAGGTGGTTTTTTCTACTTTTATACGAGTATTGTCAGGCTGAAATGTCCAGGGGATAAATGCGGTAAAACCGCCTGTATTATCCTGTAGATTGCGGATTTTCATGAGGTGTTCAATTATGTGTTCAGGCTTTTCCATATGTCCGAACATCATCGTGGCTGTGGTTCTGAGACCGCATTTATGAGCTGCCTCCATGACTTCTATCCATTCATTAGCAGAACACTTGTTTGGAGATATTTTTTCCCTGATTTCATCCACAAGTATTTCAGCGCCGCCTCCAGGGATGGAGCCCAGTCCTGCGTCGATGAGTTTATTTATGGTATCTTCAAAGGACATGGAGGATTTTTCCGCTATAAAAGCTATCTCTGGTGGAGAGAATCCATGTATATGAACAGGAAAATTGTCTTTTATAAATTTTAAAAGATCAATGTAGTAATCAAGCGAGAGTGAAGGATTAAGTCCGCCCTGAAGAAGAATCTGGGTTCCTCCGAGAGATAGAGTTTCTTCGATTTTTTCTTTTAGTTCTTTTTTTGATATTACATAAGCATCAGCATGGCCCGGAGGGCAATAAAATGCGCAGAAAAGACATCCGGAAATACAAATATTGGTATAATTTATATTTCGGTCAACCACAAAGGTAACAACGGGTTCAGGGTTAAGACGCTGCCTTTTTTTATTTGCCAGTTCTGCCAGCTTAAGAAGTTCAGCCTCGTTGAGCAATGTAAATGCTTCTGTAAAGTCGATACGCTCATTTGATGCTGCTTTTTCTATTGTTCTATCTAATTTATTCATATTTTGTAACTAAGTGAATAGGTAGAAGGTAAAAGGGAACTTTAGTCTTCAGCCTTCTACCTTCCACCTTTCACCTTCAACCTATCTTTCCATAAAAAGAATCACGTTCAACCGGCGTGAAACCTGCCGAAGATATAAGATATTCTATCTGAGCACGGCTTAGACCTTTTGCTGATTTTGCTCCAGCCATATGCGTGATCTTTTCTTCAATTATTGTACCATCCAGATCATCGGCTCCAAATGAAAGAGCAACCTGTGCCAGCCTTTCGCCTATCATAACCCAATAGGCCTTTATATGGCTGAAATTATCAAGCATAAGACGCGCCAGTGCTATGTTCTTTAAATCGTCAAATGCCGTAGTGCCTGGAAGATGCGACAGTCTTGTATTTTGTGAGTGAAAAGCAAGAGGAATAAATGCTGCAAACCCTCCTGTTTTATCCTGAAGTTCTCTTAATTTCATAAGGTGATCGACGCGTTCATCAAGTGTTTCTATATGGCCGTAAAGCATTGTTGCATTTGACGTTAATCCTGCACTGTGTAATGCTTCCATTATTTCAAGCCATCTGTTGCTGTCTATCTTTCTGGGGAACAGCTTTTTTCTGACTCTGTTGCTCATGACCTCAGCGCCTCCGCCCGGGATCATTTCAAGTCCGGCCTTTTTTAATCTGGCAATTGTCTTTTCTATTGATAATCCGCCAATTCTGGCAATATAGTCTATTTCTACTGCTGTAAAAGCTTTAATAGTTGAATCAGGACGTACCTCCTTAATGGTATTGAGAAGTTCGATATAATAGTCAAACGAAAGGGAAGAATTAAGTCCTCCAACAACATGTAATTCACGAACAGGTTCATTGATACGTTCCATAAGCCTTGATCGTACATCATCAATTGAGAGCGCAAAGGCATCCTTTTCACCATCATCTCTTGAAAATGCGCAGAACAGACATCGGTTCAGACAAATATTTGTGAAGTTTAAATGCTGATTGTAAACATAAAAGGCTTTTTTGCCGTGAAGTTTGCGGCGAACATAATCTGCCAAATATCCTATGCCAATCAGATCATTGCTTTTATAAAGGGCAATACCATCTACAAATCCAAGACGTTCACCTGAAACCACCTTGTCTTTTATTTCATATAAACTTTTATCTAAAAAAGAATATTTCATAATTATCATTCAAAAAGCAATACTATGAACGGTCAAAATCTGAGCTTTTTATTATGTTTTTTCCACCACGAAGCTCACGAAGAACTCAAATAAATTATAAAAATCATTAATTCCAATTTTCGTGCCCCTTCGTGTCCTTCGTGGTTTAATTATAATTTTTTTGGTTATGACCATACGGTCATTTATATAGAAATAAATAAAAACTATAGCAAGAATTTTTTGTTAGCTATGACAGTTTGGTAAAAAGCCAGAAAAAAACCCCGCCAATATGGCGGGGTTATATGAAATGTTTTATTTAATAAAATTTGTGGATCTTAAAGCTTGCTTCCACAATTTGGACAGAATTTATCTTCTTTATTTATCTGGGCATTGCAATTCTTACAGCGTTCACGAGGCGCTGCAAGCTCAATGAGCAGTTGTCCCTTTTTAACCGGAATCATCTTTTTGTCAGCCTTGTAGTCGGCAAATACAAGAACACGTTTTACAACACCTCCCACAGGTGAGGTAACTCCATATTCAACCTTCATTAGCGTGAGGTTCAATATTTCTTCT
>JAJSZP010000142.1 GCA_030262775.1 Deltaproteobacteria bacterium
CGGAGCTTAAAAAACTCCCAAAAGAAACTACAACGGAAGAAAAAGAGGCTCAGCATTCCGACACGAAACAGACAAGTTTCGATATGTTCAATAAAGGATTAACTATTGCCCTGATTGCACAAGAAAGAGGCCTGGTACAATCTACCATTGAAGGGCATCTGAGTTTTTTTGTGGAAAAAGGCAAATTGGATATCAACAAGCTGCTTTCACCTGAAAAACAACAGGCCATTGAAAAGGAACTTGCTACAGATCACAATAATTCCCTCGGCGAAGTAAAAAATGCCCTGGGAGATGACTACTCCTATGGAGAAATCAAAATGATGCTGGCTTACCAGAAACACCTGTCACCTGAATAGGATCGCATTGGATCAGGAAGGTTTTTATTCCCCTTTTCTTCATTATATAGTTCTTTTACTTCCCAATCCATGTCTTTATCTGTTCCATAGTTGGAATTTTGCCAACGCTTTTGACCTTTCCATCAACAACCACAGCCGGAGTTCCAAAAACGCCATAGCCTGCGATCTCCATTAGGTCACTCACCTTCTCCACATTTGCGTCAACACCTGTTTCAATTACTACTTTCCTGACAATATTTTCGGTCTGTTTGCACTTTGGACAACCTGGCCCCAGAACTTTTATCTCAAGCCCTTCTGAAACCTCTTCTTCATAAGGCTTCCCGATATATTTCTTGAATTCCTGCAAAAAGGCCTTAGCGTAGCTATTCTGAATATTCGAGGAAATATAGTTGCTTCTTGAAAGACGGCTTAAAAGTTCTGTCCTGATTTCAGAGTCTGATTTATGAGCAAAGTTTTCAGCAACTTCTTCTATAATTTGTGTCAGGCCAATAATGCCAACTGTGTGCTTGCCGACTTTTATCTGTCTGATATCATCCTGCGACATTAACAATACCTCCTTTAACCTGCAATCCAGCCGTAGCACATACCGGCAATCGTAGACAAAACTATAATTATCAAACAAAAAGTAAAAGTTTTCTTCACTCCCATAACCCCACCAATAACAAGCATATTGGGAAGTGAAAGCGCAGGTCCTGCCAGAAGAAGTGAAAGAGCAGGCCCTTTCCCCATGCCTGCACCAATCAGGCCCTGTAAGATTGGGACCTCGGTCAGAGTGGCAAAATACATAAAAGCGCCTGAAACAGAAGCAAATAAATTAGCCCACAAAGAATTTCCTCCTACCAGAGTTTGAATATAATGCTCAGGAACAAGAGCGGAATGTCCCGGCCTGCCCAGCATAAAACCTGCAAAAAGCACACCTGCTCCGAGAAGAGGTAAAATCTGTTTCATAAACCCCCAGGTAGATTGCACCCAGCTTATTTTTTCATCCTTTGTAAACCAGCTTTTTAACATAATAAATAATATTATCAGGAGAAAAGCTGTTATATACCATTTTGCTGCAAAGATAATTTGCCAAAGCCCGGCAGAACCTGGAGCCGGTCTTGCAAAAGCTGCAAAAACAAGGATCATTACCATTGTCAGCATGTAAAAAGCATCCTGTCCCAGGGTGCGTCCTTTATCTTCGTCTTCCGGAACATAGATCTGGCCTGTTTCGCGTGCAGCATCATCTTTTCTGAAGAAAAAAGCCATTAGAAGTCCGGTAATTATGGCAAAAATTATTGCTCCAACAGCACGTGCCAAACCCATCTGCCAACCCAGTATTCTTGCAGTCAAAACAATTGCCAGAATATTTATTGCAGGGCCTGAATATAAAAAAGCAGTGGCAGGACCAATCCCGGCACCTCTTGTATAAATGCCTGCAAAAATGGGAAGAACAGTACAGGAACACACGGCCAGTACAGTACCTGATATTGAAGCAACAGAATAAGAAAGAAATTTCTTTGCGGAGGCGCCAAAGTATTTAAGAACTGAGGCCTGGGAAACAAAAACAGCAATTGCACCGGCAATAAAAAAAGCAGGAATAAGACAGGCCAGGACATGCTCTCTGGCATATTCCTGAAGCATCATAAAGGCTTCAAATCCAGCCTGCCTTATTGCGGGATGGTTCCATGGCATATAGCAGCATGCAAGAAAAACCATTATAATAAGCAATAGTTTTGTACGCTCTTTCATTAAATATATTCTCCCAAATTACATAATAATATACCAATTTAGTTATATGGTTTATTTATTGCAAATTTGCTTCCTATTGATAGCCGGAAGTTTTTTAATTATTTTTTCAATTTCTGTATCATTGTCAAGCCAATGTCTCATATTCCCCAGCATGCTTGCAGCATAAGGTGAAACACTACCATCAGACAGATAATAGTTAACCCACAGCCCTTCTTTCTTTGAAACAACAAGACCGGCATTCTCAAGTATTTTTAAATGCTTTGAAACCGCAGGCTGGGCAACATCTAATGCGGTATGCAATTCACATACGCACATCATCTTATGCTGAAGCAGCTTGATAATTTTTACCCTGTTAATATCGGCAAGGGCCTTCATTACCACAATAAAATTTTTCACGTTAAACCCCATATATATTCTTTTTAAGAAATATAGTGCCGGGTGGTTTAAGTGTCAAGTTGATTTGTATTGTTTGAAGATTTAGAACCCTTTGCAAAATATGGTAAAGGGTTCTAATGGTGGAACCGAAGGGTTGTTGGCAGGCAGAACCAATTTCGTTAATTGTTAAAAAACATGCACATCGACCGGGTTAAACCACATATTAACCTTTTGGCCTTTTTCAAGATTTAGATTTAGCATTAAATTTGTCGGAATAATTGACGCAAATTTTATGCCTTTGGTTTTTATGCTGACATCACAGTAGAAACCCTGGTTTAAAATTTTTGACACAGTCCCTTCAAACAAGTTGCATCTGTTTACAGACTCTTTGTTTTTGCTTATGCGAATATGTTCCGGCCTTATTGCAACATATTGTTTTGACACGTTATTGTCTTCGTTTGTATGAATAGTCAGGCTATTGATCTTGGCTGTGTCGCCATTGAATATGGCCGGAAAAATATTCTTCATGCCGACGAATTCAGCGACAAAAGGGGTTGATGGCTGATAAAATACTTCGGCAATTGATCCTGTCTGTTCAATTCTTCCATTATTGATGACTGCTGTGCGCTGCGCCAAAAAATGTGCTTCTGTAAAATCGTGTGTAACCATAAGAACAGTAATGCCTGTTTCAACATGAAGTTTTTTAAGTATTTCTCTGATATCTTCGCGAAAATTCGGGTCCAATGCTGAAAGTGGTTCGTCAAGAAGAAGCACGGAAGGGTCAACAGCAAGCGCTCGAGCAAGAGCTACCCTTTGTTTTTCACCTCCGCTTAAGTTCAGAACAGATCTTTGTAACAGGGGCTCAAGCGAAAGCCGCTTGATAATAAAGCTTAAATTTTTACCCGGCTTTTTTCCGTTTATTCTGCGGTATCGAAGGCCGTATGTGATATTGTTATATACCGTCAAATGGGGAAACAAGGCAAAATCCTGATAAACAATTCCCATATCCCTTTTTTCAGGAGGAAGCTGTGTAACGTCTTTGCCGTTTATTGTTATACAACCCTTTGCGATAGGGATTATGCCGATTGCTGATTCAAGAACGACCGTTTTTCCGGCGCCGGTGGGGCCGAGCAATATAAAAAACTCACCCTGTTTAATTGATATATTGATTTCACGCAGGGCAAAACCGGGTAGTTTAACATTTAGATTGTCTATCTGGATCATATTAAGTTTTTCTTTTTAACTGAAAAAATTCTGAGCAGAAAAAACAGGCAAAGGCAAACCAAAATAAGCCAGACCGCCACTGGCTGTGAATATTTAAGGCCATAGGCTGTAAATCGCTCATATATCATTACCGGCGCAATCATTGGATGATATGCAATAATCACTACAGCGCCAAATTCACTTACAGCGCGCGCCATACACATAATCATACCCACAACCATGCTTCTCCAGGCAAGTGGGAACGTCACCCTGAAAAAGGAGCTTGTTACAGAGGCTCCAAGACTGCGTGAAACATGTTCAAGCCGCACAGGAACTGCTTCAAATCCGGCCTTTACACTATTAATATAAAAAGGAAGCCCTACAAAAGTCAGAACAACTATAATTCCTGTAACACTTCCCATTATCCTGATGCCGATTGAGTACATAATCTGGCCAAACCAGTGATTTTTTCCTGCTATGCTCAAAATAGCGATTCCGATGACAGGATGTGGAATCATAATCGGCAGATCAACAATACTTTCTATGAATTTTTTTCCAGCGAAATCCTTTCTGGCAAGAAGATATGCAAACGGCGTCCCGAATATAAATGATATCAGAGCGGCCATTGACGAAGTATACAGGCTGAGCCGAATGGAAGCGACAACATCTTTATCTGTTATTGCTTCTTTCAGGTCGGCAAAAGAGGGCTGCACAACCATCTCAATTAGCGGAAAAAGAATAAATGAAAGAATGATAATACTGCTTGAGGCAGCAAGCCATATAAAGGGATCAATGTGTTTTTTAGCTACCATATGATCTCTGTCTTAATTTTTAACCTCTACCAGCTTCTGTAAAGATCCGGGCAGTATATCTTTAATTTTTTGTGAAGGGACTCGGCATGGCACAAAAGGCGGCTGACCCATATTTTTCAAAACTTTTAATCCTCCGTCAGGTTCCAGAAGATACTCAAGGAAAAGAACCGCACCTTTCGGATTACTGCAATCTTTAATCATGGTAATGCCATAAGTACATGATTTTCCAATTTTAGTTGCCCATGTTCCTGGTTTTTTGCCGGCGACTTTTACTCTGGCCTGCTTGTAAAATGCGTTATGTTTGTAATTCCCAAGATTTATATAGTCATCAATGGTGATGTATCTCAGATTATGTTGAACCGCGACGGAAAGATACTCCCAAGCATAGTCCATGTTGCCGGTTTTAAGCAAAGACACAAGCTCTACAGACTTTGGCCTTATATTTTCTTTGGGGCGATTTGCGATTAGCTGATCGTAGAGCCCTGGACTATTATATAATTTTTCAGCCAATTGAAGCACCATAAGGCTTCGGTAGCCGCAAGGGTCCAGATTTGGATCCGAATGCCCCCAGACAACGCCTTTGCGGCAAAGAATTTTGTGCCAGTTATCGGCATTGATCTCATTCGCAAAACGGCTATGATCTGTATAACAAATAACCATCTGGTTGGTTGCAAAGCTAATATTCCAAGCAGCATATTGAGGAATCAGGGTCTTATCAATTATTTTAAAATCCGCTGAAGCCATGATATCTGCAGGCTTGTGAAGCTCTGAAATCATACGCGCCATCTTTGTGCTGCCTCCTGACTCCCGGAGTATGTCTATGTTTGGGTATTTTGCCTCAAAAATTTTTTCCATTTTTGCAAACGGCACTGTTAAACTACCAGCATGAAATACTGTGACTTTCTCTTTTGCCGCGGCGATTGATATTGATAATATGCCGACAAAGGCAATAAGAGCTGTAATAAAAACCGTTTTTTGAACTGATCGTTTCATTAAAATGCCCTCCCAATAAACTTAATTCTAACTACTTAATAATATTGCAATTCGGCTATGGTCAAGTTTATTCCTTTGGTTAATTTGCGAAGCAATGTGCTATGCTCATTTTAAGCTTCTTGCGGAAAAACTATTTTTCCACTTAAATTTACATCATAACCATCAAACATTTTAGCCAGATCATAAAAAGACTGTTCTTGCAGCAGTCCGATAAAAAGCTGCACCCCTTTATCAAAAAACCTTTCTTTTGTGATTAGAAGGTCATAACGCTCCCAGCGAATAGGCATAAAATCAAGATCAAGAAGCCCGGCAACAGCGTTTATGCCAGGTCCAGCATCAGCACGGCCAGATAGAATTTCAAGACCAATATCCAGATGGCTGGTAAATTCATTATGATAACCATCAATCTTTTTGCCTTCGATACTCTCTTTCTTAAGCTCCCTGTCAAGCAAAAGGCGTGTGCCGGTACCGACAGGGCGGTTTACAATCTTTATTCCCTTTCTTGCCAGGTCTGAAATTTTATTAATGTTTTTTGGATTCCTCTTTTGTATAATTATGCCCTGTTCCCTACGGCAAAAATTAACTACAGCAGGCATCTTCTCAAGCTCTTGATTAGCAAACTCAAAATTGTATTCTTCCTCATTATCCTGCAAAAGATGACTTGACGCCATGTGACATTTATTCTGTCGCAAAGCCCTAAGCCCCCCCATGCTTCCTGAATTTCCGAATACAGCAATATGATTTGAGTGTATACTATTAAAAAGAGAAACCGTTCTTTCAAATAGAGGATCGTTGCTTCCCGTTATAATTAGAAGCCCTTCGTAAGGAGGAAGCTGAGTTTTGGATTCCGGATAATTTATGGTATTTGTTTCAATCCATTGCTCTACAAGATGCTTGGGGAAAAGCCATTTGCCTGTAATCTTCGTTGCAGGCAGCCCCTTTTCCGCAACAAGAGAATATATCATCTTCTCGTTTACAGCCAGAAATCGGGCAACTTCTTTTGTTGAAAGCAGTTTTTTCATAATTATTTACATATAATTTTAAGTTATTTTGCGTCAATATATTTTATTAAGTATATTAGAATTTGGATAACTATAATGGACCCCATAATTCGAACCAGTTGTTAAGTTACATACCAAGTGATACAACATCTGCAAAATGAAAAAAATAAGGGGGACCATGAAAAAAAGTTACAGTGGAA
>JAJSZP010000143.1 GCA_030262775.1 Deltaproteobacteria bacterium
AAAATGGGAACAACTCAATCTTATTTCAGCAAGGCCCTATGGGTTTTGCTGAGAACGGCCTTATAGGTCGAATTCAAACCACGTTTTATAAGCGTGGTTATTGATTTTTTTAAAAAAGCCTGAGCGGATAGAAGTTCCTGGATTTTATGGTTACACCAAGAGGGTATAGAGATAAGATATGAAGAAGGATGAGAAATTTTTTTTGCTGAATTGAAAAGAAGATTTGCTGGAGCGGTCAGCAGGAATCAAGCTGAAGGGATACTTTTTTCCGGCGGGCTGGATTCTGCACTCGTGGCTGCATATTCAACAAATTGCAGGGCCATTTCGGTCGGACTTGAGTCATACGGAGAGGATAGATATTATGCTGAAAAGGTGGCAAAATTCCTCGAACTGGATCATTATCACAAGACTGTGAAAACTGAGGAGGTAATTGCCGCAATTCCTGAAGTTATAAAGATACTCAGGAGTTTTGATCCGGCTATTCCAAACGATGTGACAGTCTGGCTGGGACTCAAATGTGCGAAGGATATAGGCATAAAGAGCATGATAACAGGCGATGGAAGTGATGAATTTTTTTTAGGCTACAATTTTATGCTGGAGAAAAAGGATTTAAAAATATACCTGGATCGAATGTATCGCACAATGCGATTCAGTTCCAATAAAATAGGGGAAAATCTGGGGATCGACATAAAACAGCCTTTTCTGGATAAAGAATTTATGGATTTCAGTCAGGGTATTGATGTCGATTTTAAGATCAGAAAAGAAAACGGGAAAACCTGGGGAAAATGGATACTGAGAAAGGCATTTGAAGGCGTGCTGCCGCAGGAAATATTATGGCAGAGCAAGAGACCACTTGAGGTTGGCTCAGGTATGACAAGGCTAAGAAATATTATTGAATCAAGGGTGACAGATGAGACATTTGAGGCTGGTAATAGGAGTTTTCCAATAAGATTCTTGAGCAAGGAACAGTTCTATTATTACCGTATTTATAAGGATGTGGTTGGAAAAATTCCCGCTCCTGAAAAGGGACAAAAAATATGTGAGTGTTGCGGTGCCGGAATGGCTGGGACGCAGGATTGATTATGATTTTGTCCGGGATATTTCGAAAATCAAAGGAGTTGATATTTCCGGCGAAGGCGGCGAAGGCGGGGAATATCATACTTTCGTGGTATCGGGTCCCATATTCAAGAAAAGAATAAATATCTTGAAATCTGAAAAAATCACCCTGGATCAGCGCTGCTTTCTTAATATATTGGAATGTGAATTGGCTGAAAACGGATAAAACAACATATCCGACCGAGGGGAAAGGAGAAATTAAAAATGAAGAAGTTGCGCGGCAGTATTATTAGCATTTATGTTTTTTGCCTTACCTGCACCGATTTTTGACCAGGATCAGGGCCAGGCGGAGAACTTCGTTGGAACGTTGCGTGATATGGGACAGGTGGGTCCGAATATCAAATATCCAGTGCCCTGTGTTTTCCTTGACATGATATGTTTAAATTTATAAAAATAACAAATTAAGAGGATAATATCATGCAATCACAGATTACAATCAAAACTCTGTATAGAATGAAGGAAAAGGGTGAAAAAATTGTTGCCCTTACAGCCTATGACTTCCCATTTGCCAGGATAGTTGATGAGTCCGGAGTGCATCTGATACTTGTAGGAGATTCATTGGGAATGGTGGTTCAGGGAGAATCAAGCACGCTGCCTGTTACAATGGATGAGATGGTTTATCATACCCGCATTGTATCTAAAGCCGCCCGGAACGCGATGGTTGTAGGCGATATGCCTTTTATGTCTTACCAGCCAGGCAAGGAGCATGCAATTGCCAATGCAGGAAGGTTTCTTAAAGAAGCTGGAGCAGCAGCAGTTAAACTAGAGGGTGGAGCAGCAGTCAGTGAAATAATTAAAGCAATTTCAGACGCAGGTATTCCAGTGATGGCTCATATTGGTCTTACTCCTCAGTATGTTCATCAAATGGGAGGATACAAGGTCCAACGTGATGAAGAACGGCTGATGTCAGATGCTCTTGAAATAGAAGCCGCAGGGGCCTTTTCTGTCGTTTTAGAAGGAATTCCATCTGAAATTTCTGAAAAGATAACAAAAGCCCTGACAATTCCGACCATCGGGATTGGCGCAGGCCCGCATTGTGACGGACAGATCCTTGTTCTTCACGATCTCCTTGGATTAAATGAAAGACATGTCCCGAAATTTGTCAAGCAATACGCCAGCATTGCTGATGAAGCTAAAAGGGGGATAAAACAATATGTTGAAGAAGTACAGGCGGGTAAATTCCCAGGCAAAGAGCATAGTTATTGAGGTACCATGATTCATTCAAAAGACTCTGAACCGTGAACTGCAAACCGTTACTTTATTGATTCCCGAAATTGTTCTGTCCGCCGCAGTCAGGGCACTGCCAGGTTATTCCGTTGCAAGACATTCCCCAGAAATTTTTATACATGCAGTCCTGACAAATTGCAAAGCCGCACCTGCATGTCCAGAAAAAGGGGGCTTTATTGCCGCAGCAATGGCAGTTTGTTGGCTTTGTTCGGAGCCGTCTTTCCCGGTATTTCAATTTAGTTGAAGAGTCTGTCATGTTCTACACTTATGCAATGGTTCATCACAACATCTATACCTGCTTTTGTCAGTAATTCTGCAGCTTCATGATTTTCTATATCAAGCTGCATCCAGAAAACTTTTGGCTTGATTCGGATAGCTTCATGTGCATGCGGCATTATCTGAGATGGGTTTCTAAATACATTAACAATATCTACAGGCTCATTAATATCCTCTATTGATGAATATGCTTTTTCTCCAAGTATCTCCTTTTGCTTGGGCCGAACTGGAATAATTTTGTAACCTTGATCTTTAAGATATTTGGCAACAATATGAGAGTCTCTTTGCGGTTTAGGACTTAATCCTAAAACCGCTATGGTTTTTGAATCTGCCAGAATATGTTTTATTTCACTGTCTTCGGTGATTATTTTGCCTAACTTCAATATTGATCTCCTGTTGTTTTATGGAGTTAATTATAGTAGATAGTTATGACTAAAATTAATGCAGAGATAAAATATGTCAATTAAAGGATTATGTATAAAGACAAAACAATATACCTGATAGACGGCAGCGCGTATATTTATCGTGCTTATCATGCAATAGGGGGACTTTCCAATTCAATGGGCCTTCCCACAAATGCAGCTTTTGGTTTTACGAAAATGCTTTTAAAACTCATAGAAGATCGTAATCCTGAATACGCAGGAATGTTTTTTGACGTAAAAGGCCCTACTTTTAGACATGAAATGTTTGACGCCTATAAAGCCAACCGTCCTCCCATGCCGGATGATTTATCAATTCAAATTCCATATATAAAAGATATAACAAAAGGGTTTAACATACCGGTTATTGAAAGGTCTGGCTACGAAGCCGACGATCTCATAGGCACACTTGCGCGCAAGGCTGAGGAAACAGGATTTTCTGTAATTATGGTTACAGGCGATAAGGATTTCATGCAGCTTGTAACAGAAAAGTCTATTATCTGGGACCCAATGAAAGAAAAGACCATAGATGGCAATGTTATAAGAGATACATATGGACTTGAACCTTGCCAGATGGTCGATGTTATGGGCCTTTCCGGTGATTCTGCCGATAATATTCCTGGCGTGCCCGGGATGGGTCCAAAGACTTCGCTTGCATTAATAAAGACGTTTGGAAGCATGGAGCGTTTATATGAGCAAATAGATACAATAATGAAAAAAAAGCAGCATGAAAATCTTGTCCGCTATAAAGAACAGGCATTATTGAGTAAAAAACTTGTTAAAATAAACGACAGCGTACCCTTGCCGTTTACACCTGAAGACTTTAAATACAGCGCTCCGGACAGCGCCGTCCTCTCCGGACTCTTTAAAAAACTGGAATTCAGACAGTTGCAGCAGTCTGTTATAAAACGGGCGGATTTATCAAAAAAGAAATACAAGGCAGTATTGCGTATTGATGAGCTTTCCGATCTTATTGCGATTTTAGAGACTTCAGATTTATTTGCCCTTGATACTGAAACTACCTCTAAAGATCCAATGGCGGCAGAGCTTGTGGGTTTGTCTTTTTCAGTAAAGGCTGATGAGGCTTTTTACATTCCGTGCGCTCATGAATATAAAGACGCACCTAAACAGCTTAAGCGGAATGAAGTTTTGAAGAGACTTAAACCAATACTTGAAAATAATAAAATAAAAAAAACAGGTCAGAACATAAAATATGACTGGATTGTTCTTGATCGTCATGGAATAAGCCTTTCTGGAGTAATGTTTGATACCATGGTTGCATCTTACCTTATCAACCCTTCGAAGCGCGCTCACAATCTTGACCAGATTGCTCTTGATTTTCTCAATCACAAGACGATTTCGTACGAAGAAGTAGCAGGTAAGGGTAAAAATGCTTCCTGTTTCTCAAAGGTTTCCCTTGAAAAGGCTGTGCCGTATGCCTGCGAGGATGCTGATATTACGTTTATGGCTTATAATGTATTTATGCCTATGCTGAAAGATATGGGGCTTGAAGAACTTTTTGAAAAAGTAGAAATGCCCCTTGTGCCGGTCCTTATGAAAATGGAAATGACGGGAATTAATGTTGATAAAGAAAAGCTTATGGTTCTTTCAAAATCATTTGAACATCAGCTTGATCAGCTTGAAAGCAGTATATATTCAATCGCAGGGGAAGAATTTAACATAAGATCCTCACAGCAATTAGGCAAAATACTTTTTGAAAAATTAAAATTGCCGATACAAAAAAAGACAAAAAAGAAGACAGGCTATTCAACCGATGTAAATGTTCTTGAAGTGCTTGCAGAACATCATGAACTTCCCGTTCTAATATTAAGGCACCGGACTCTCGCAAAACTTAAGTCAACATATACTGACGCTTTGATAGAGCTTATAAATCCTGAGACAGGACGTATTCACACTTCGTACAATCAGACAGTTACTGCTACAGGCCGCCTTAGCAGCTCTGAACCGAATCTTCAGAATATTCCGGTCCGCACCGATGAAGGAAAGGAGATAAGAAGGGCTTTTATTCCAAGAAAAGGATGGTATATAGTTGCTGCAGATTATTCTCAGATAGAACTCCGCATTCTTGCCCATTATTCAGATGATAAAATCCTTATCAAGGCTTTTAAAGAAGATGAAGATATCCATACCCGGACTGCCACAGAGGTGTTTCAGGTATTTACTTCTTTAATTACTTCCGAATTGAGGCAGCAGGCCAAGGTTATAAACTTTGGCATTGTTTATGGAATGAGTCCGTATGGTCTTTCCAAAGAGCTGGGCATAAGTCAGAAAATGGCGAAAACCTATATACATAACTACTTCACAAGATACAGAGGCGTAAGGCAATTTATAGATGAAACAATTAAAGAAGCCAGGATTTTAAAGAAGACAAATACGCTGCTTGGCCGTATTCGTCTTTTGCAGGATATTAACAGCTCAAATAAAAACTTGCGTGAGTTTGCCGAAAGGACCGCAATAAATACTCCTATCCAGGGAACGGCGGCAGATCTGATAAAGATAGCCATGATAACTGTGGACTCTGCATTTACAGAGAGAGGCCTTGAATCTGTAATGCTGCTTTCCGTACATGATGAGATAGTTTTTGAGGTGCCTCCTTATGAACTGGATACAGTCAAAAATCTTGTTAAAGATATAATGGAGAGTGTCTGGGATCTGAAGGTTCCGCTGAAGGTTAATATGGCTGTAGGAGAGAATTGGGCTGAAGCTCACTAGTCACGAAGGAAGACCTTCAATAAGGGCAGCGGAGTTGTGGAATCCACCTGCGGTCATACAGTAAAGAAACGAGGAGGGAACGGGGCGTTGCTGGTCAATAGAAGGCGCGGAATCTACATTGCTCTTGAGGCCTATATACATGAGTAACGACTGGAATAATTACCGGAAAGCGCATAGACGAATGGAAAGAAACTCATTATACGGAAACATATTGAAAGCAGAGGATTATGCTGACAACTACTGCGAGAAAAAGGCAGCATAAAACATAGAAAACGCAAAAAAGGGCACACTCATATAATTTTTGCATCGGATAGGATACTAAATAGAAACCATAACTTATAATTGCATGATTTGCTTGTTATACAATATGTGGATATTTTCCCCTTGACAACTACTATAGATTGTGTGTTATTAAAAATTTAACGTCAATATTTAATCTCTTTTCATGGTTTAATGCCCCGCAGCTTGCTGCGAAGCAGTTCATTTTTAAATCAATTCCAACAGAGTTCTAATAGGTGACACTATTGTTTGAAGAAATCAAAAAACGGGACAGAAGAGTAGTTGAGTTTGATTCCACAAAAATTACGGCCGCCATTATTAAGGCAGGCAAGGCAACCGGAGAATTCGGAGGAAGAGAAGCAAGAAAACTTACCCTGAGGGTACTGACATTAGCTCATGAGCTTCGTCTTGGTCCTCTTCCGGAGGTGGAAGAGATTCAGGATATTGTTGAGAGGGTATTGCTTGA
>JAJSZP010000144.1 GCA_030262775.1 Deltaproteobacteria bacterium
CTTGGACGGTATAACGTATTTTGTCATGCTTTTCTAAACGCAAAGCCTTTCTTATCATATATGGAACTGTTGTCTGGTATCGATTTGTCAGTGTAGAATCGCTATATAAAAATAATGAGAGCATAGCTATAATAACCTCCAAACAGGAATATTTTCTTATGCATCAAAAATAATGCAATTGCATTACCTTGTCAAGTGAAATATAAAAAGGCTGCCTGAGCTAAGCTGACGTGAAGCCGCAAGGCTTTCACGGTTAGCTTGACATTCGTTAGGCAAAAATATCGACTTCACTTTATATTCTTTATACGATGTAAGATAAGTGGTGGTTCATTTTTTATTTCCAATATAAGCTTATTATTTTCCCTTGAAATGTTAATAGGTTCCCCATCATTCCATGATGTTGCAATTAAGTGCGAACCAATCAGTTTAAACACACCTTCCATAATTAAAGGTGTCGATTCCTCACCAAAAAAACATTCAGTCTTAAACGTATTTTTATCAGTAAAAGTAACTTTTATAATTATAACACCCATTTCAGTTTCTCTCTTGCCGCTTTCCCATTTACCAACAATAAATTTATCTAAATCATCACTATTCATAGTACACCCCCAGCAAATTAAAATTAATATAAAAACAATTTTATTTCTCATAAACAACACCTCCCATCTTTAGGCCTAACGGTGCGTTGTAGGAGCAGGCGGAGCTTTTTCTCCTTTTTTCCATGGCTTTTTGCTATAAATATTAGGAATACGCAAAGGAGTATTTTTGTTTTTTGGTGGGTGGTTTCCACTTAATTCAAACATCGTAAGACCAGCCTCTGAAACCATATAGCGTACAAATACGTTGCTGTTATTTTCAGGCTTATCAACATATGCAAATTGATATTTTGAATCAGGCCATTTTTTAAATTCTCCATTAAATGAACTCTCTCCTTGTTCTGCATATCCATAACTTCTTGCATTTTTAAGTATCGTATCCCATTTTGTTTTTACTTTTTGTTTTGAATCCTTATAAACCGCTGCAAGTTTTGAACTCTTATCAGAGAAATGGATAAAAGATATTTTGACTTTTCCTTTCTTCCAATTTGGTTCATCCGAAAGCCATTTTTTTCCTGTATATACCCAAACTTCCCAATCTTCGTATTTGTTTCCAAGAAGCTCAGTCGAACCTAATTTTTCAGCATCGTTAAGATCTTTTGTTTTTATTTCATTGTTTAATGCGATTTCACTGGAAGTCTTCCACCATTGCAAGCAATAATGGTAGAATAATCCCAAGGAACCTTTTACCACTCGATGAGCAACAGCGATAAAGTGAAATTCTTTATCTTTATCTTCTTCTTTATCTTGTTCCCCTGCAGAAGGCCCACCAACCGAATCTATGTCAGTCATAGCGTCATACCTATCCTATTGCATTCTTATCATTGTGCGTCATGGTGTCACCCATTCGGCATGCATTTTTCCCTTCGATTTTTACATCAAAGGAATAAAGGATAAACTCGGCCTTGCCTTTTGTTTTGCTTGATGCCACACCTCCGGCTGATCCGGCCTCATCACCTGTGCTTGTGCTATAGTTACACCCCTTGATAGCATCCATCTGCCCTTCAATTTTTACTGTCTTGCTCCCTTTAGCCAGATTTGATGATTCTGCCAGATTAGGATAAGGGATCGGAACCGGGCCACCTGGTGTCGGGGTCTTGCACACATCAGGAAAGACAGGGCTCT
The DNA here is from genome assembly GCA_030262775.1 of Deltaproteobacteria bacterium. GTDB lineage: Bacteria > Desulfobacterota > Desulfobacteria > Desulfobacterales > ETH-SRB1 > B13-G4. Next base: position 1,722 of record JAJSZP010000144.1, read on the forward strand.
TACCTCCACTTTTCTTGTGGGATATACCCATCATGTTTGCAAAAACTGTAGATCCCATTTTCTCCTTGCCTCCTTGTTAATGTGTATTGGCTGATAAACTACTTTTCAGAATAACCGACCCGCATTCTCCTTCATCGTCCGAGCAGAATACCATGGCATATTTTCCAATCCATCCGCGTGAAAGCCCAACAGCTGCGATGTTTACTAAAACAACCCCTGAAGCAGCGCCAACGCTTCCCATACAATCTGCTGGATGCCAGAGCTTTCTCGACTCATTGCGGTTTCCAAAACACCGAATTTCAGCATATCCCCATTCTTTTGAACGAAAAAATTCGCCATTCAAGTCGCAAAAAACAGCTTCAATATCCGCGGGGTTGCAAAAGCTTTCAGCCAATGCAGTTTTGCATGCAATTGTAAGTCCTTCCTCTTTTGATGGCTGTTCAGACAAAAAAGGCGCTGGTTCATTTGCCAAACCCACGCTGACTAATTCTGCCAGGAGTTTTGTTTTTCTAATAAGGGATTGCTGTTTTGTCTCTATAATCATGAAACCCGCTGCTTCTCCGGGCGGAAAGCCTTGATTCCGTCCAAAGGTTTCAGATTTAAGGCGTTCTGCTTTTTCAAACCAGTTTAAAGTATCAAGAGACAACAGGGAATCAATGCCGCCGACAAGACAGAGGGAATGTGAATTATCTTTCAGTAACTGTGCAGCAATCTCAATACAACGGATTACAGAGGAATTGCCGGAAGTTATCACCTGCAATGTCACTTTGGCAGCCCATTTTTTTGAGATTTTGACTAATTGATCCGCAATCTCCTGGTTTTTCCCTTCATATCTGGGACCAGGGCGTGAAAAAGGAGCCACACCGAGCAGTAAATTAATCTCTCTATCGGAACTGTATCCATCCTGGAAATACCTTTCAAGCAAATGCTCAAGGCAATATTTTGCAATCTCTCCTGTACGCGTAACATCATCCTCTTTATTGCTGATTCCATCTATAAAGGCCGCAGTAATCGGATTACCTTCGATGTCATAATAATCTGCAGATTCCGCAAGACGACTGATCCCTGCCCGAACCGACGCAGAAGTCATCTCTGCATTATGTCCTACAGCCGTTATGCTGTTTGCAGCAGTAATAACCAGTTCCATATTCCTAATCACTCACTTTTCCTATAGAATCCGGATGTTCCTGTTCTGCGCTGTTCGCCTTTAACAAATTGATAGTTCCTGATTCTCCATGCATCTCCACTTTGACATATCTCATTCGCGAGGGTTGTTTGCCGACACAAAATGATCTTCCCCACACAATGTAAAAGCGATCCTCGTTCGGTTCAAATACTACAGCCCAGAGATCCGCCTTTGTATGATTTCGGGTTTCACCTAAGCGAAACATCAAACTGATTTCCAACTTTGGAAGATTAAACTCCAAAACACCTTTTGGGGACAGATTGACCATTTTGACCGGCTCCCCGCCTTTCAAAAACCCTTTTGCAATCAGTTCTGGTGAAGCAGAGTTAAAGAATTGCAGATCAAAATCTATCGGCAATAATGGAAAATGGTTATTCAGCCAGGATTCGTCACAAGTGCCTGCAAACTGGATACGCGGTTCCCATGAGCTATCAACAAAACCATAGCAGGCAACTGGTGGTTTGTTTTGCCAGTGGGAGATCAAATGTTTTGGGTCTTGCAGATTAGGCAGCCTGTGATTTTCTACCACATTTCGATTAAGCCTGAAACCTGTACCAATAGGATTGCTTTTGTTCCCACCATGTTTTTTTTTATTTTTATGGGTTTGATCCATTCCCCCGAAAGAGCGTTCATAAATTAAAGGCATTTTCTTAAACAGTATCGGATCTGTCATATAAAAACCGGGCAAAAGCGCACGTTTTTTCCAGTATCGATCACCTGTAACCATAATGACCTTTTGCAACTGGCCAACTTTCAAAGAAACAAGCAGCCCTTTGACTAATTTTTCTTGAGGGCTATGTGCCATACCGATAAGACCGATGTCTGTATTAACCTTTCCCAAAACTATATCAACGGGATATTTGATGCTGGATTTTCCAGGCTCACCATAATACTCATCTGTATAAAGGACTGGAAGCTGGTCATCAGCCAAACCCACTTCACCATAGCGCGGTGGAATTTTGAATGTCCCCTTGACAGCTACCGTAACTTTTTCAGCGCCATTCTGGTCAGTGACAAGGGCCAATGCCGCTTCAAAAGGTGTCTTGTTAAGTATTTGCAACATTGCTATAATATTTTTAAAAAAGCAGACAAAAAAAAGTGTCTTCAGGGCTAACGTAGAGCTGAGGGGCTGGGCAACGATAACCAAAAAACTATGATAAAGGTAAAAACTATCGGCTAAATACTGCCTTTCGAAAAGCGGCATGACCTGCCCAGTCCATCTCCAGCGCATGGTTCTACATTACACCTCTCTCTTGATTTATGCTCAGCCCTTTATATGATTATCAAGTCTGCCTTTGACCCTTAATAATTTTGAGCAAGGGTCAACCGTAGACTTGACCCCATTTTTTCATTTTTTTCATTTTTTTGTAACAGTAACAGTATTTCATATAGTCAGGCTGGTTGAAATAATATGAAATAATAGGTTCCATAGCAGACCACGCTGAAAATGCCTGCGACATGATGAGAGCTATGATCGCAAAGTAGATGGATAAAAATTTCTGACAAGCAAAGCGTTAAGAAATGCGCCCTCTATTTTACTATACCGACCACGGTAGTACCATGGTGGGGCATAGCGCCTATAGCTTGCTTAAACACCAGGATGATAATATACGCCTCCGCCAAATATAAATGCTTCATCTCCGGGCATAGCGCCTATAGCTTGCTTAAACACTGCATCAGTCAGGAGCTTTTTCGGATGAATGTTAACTATATTGGGGTAGGCATCTGTGAAATATTTTGACATATGGAGCCGTTTACTCCGAAGCTCAACATGCAGATGGGCGGCTTTCGTGCCTATCGCACCAGTCATTCCGATCTGCATCCCCACGGTGACATTCCCCTCTTTTTTAATGTGCTTACTGTACTTACTCAAATGAGCGAGAAAAAAGCAATAGTCCGTATTTTGCACCTGGATTCCGACCATGCCATACTCTTTATCTGTAGCAACCACCTTTCCATCTACAGGAGAATAGACTGGGAGTGGTGTTCGTGCTCTAAAGTCCACACCAGGGTGGTAACCGACTATGGAGTGGAGTCCCGTGCGTTCATTATCATAGTAAGCATTGAAGTCTTGGGTCATGCCCCAATATTCGGACTTCAGAAGTATTTTGCCGAGCTTAACAATGTCTTTATCGTCAGTATCTCCGAGAGTGCAGAATGAGACATAAAACTTTTTTCCGAAACAACTATCAGCTACATACGAAGGTAAAAATAGGCGACCGAAGCGGAATAAGTCTGGGCGGAAGTAAGCCAGCCTGAACTTGCATATGTGCCGGCCTTTCGTTGCGGGAGCCTTCAATTTCACCGAAATCTTGGCAAGCCCCTTAATCGGAACCCGACCCAAATTCCGCTGAACGGTCGTTTTTTTTGTGACCAACCGCTCTGGATCTTGAATTGCCACGACGGAAATCGTGTTCGGCTCCCACGCAGTATTCCCGGTATTCTTGACTTCCCACGTCATGGTGAAAATCGTTCCATTTCGAACGTCAGTCCCGTCAAGGAACGTAATATTCCTTACATATTGACCGTTTAAACTCATACTTAACACCTCCTTAGCCTGTACACAACACTTACATCTATTGTTCCACTTCCTTCTTTATACCTGTATTTCAACTCGCCAATCAAAAGATCTTTTGCTGCAAGGCTATAAAGTTTTGATCGTCAGTGATAAAGTGATAGTGATAAGAATTTGCTTTTTCTGCGATTGGCCCAGAGGAGGAAAAATTTGTTTACTCGCCCCCGTAAGCCACCAAAAAATCGGCTACCACCTTAAAGCGGGACACTTTCCGCCATTTTGGCTCTATGGCAATTCCACACAATCAAGCAAAATCTATGGAATTGCTAACTAACTGAATTTACAGGCTGTCCCGCCTTACGTTGGTAGCCGCCGCTTTAACATACCCTGTTCGCATTTTAGATGCAGAAGCTAATTTTTGGTGATACGCTTCTGCATCTTCCCAGAATAGAGACCATTTTTCAGTATTTTTATCCAAGCAAACCGCTGTCACATAAATTGCATTTTCACAGATATATTTTGACATTTTTTTTACATCTGAAATAGTAGCTATTTCCCATTTTGGTAAGTCTTTAGGAAGGTTTTCTCTTGAGCTGTCTGTTTTTCCGGTTTCTACCGAAAAACCTCCGACTGTCGCGAACTCATGACGTTCCGTAGAACGTGATACACGGCCTGAAACATCCATATGAATTGTGTAACGACTCATAATTTATTTGGCCCCAACAAGCAACTGCACGGATCCCACATTTTTTTTTGCTCTATACCTGCAACTATCTTGTGCATATCAAAGCGTAAGGAGTTATTTCGGAAATTGTGTTTCCCGCTCGTTTTCTTCTCAACAAAATAGTCTTCCGTAACGCAGTCATGCAAAGGTTACTGCTCTGTTTGAGATAGCCTCTTTAGTATATTTCAGAGATCATGGTAAATGCCTTTTTTTCTCAAAAAGCGTGTGCATAATTTTTGGCTATGTTCCCTTTAAATGTTGAAAATTAATCAATGATTCCTATCTTTTTGATATATTCCGAAAAGGAGGAAGCCATGAAAAACAAAGACTTTTCACAATTACTA
>JAJSZP010000145.1:0-3246 GCA_030262775.1 Deltaproteobacteria bacterium
TTGGGGAAAAATTTTTCCAAAATTTTTCTTAAGTATGTTCTTATATTGGGTGAACAAAGGATAATTGGTTCTAGTCCTCTATCAGTAAAGATTGTGACAAATTTTTGAAAACTGCTGATAATATTCTGTATAACATCCGGATCGGCTGTAACGAATGATTCATATTCAGTGTGCTGAATAGATTTTGCAATAGTATCCTCAATATCAGGAGAAACCATGATAACCGTTATGTTCCCATCTTCGTCCTCATATTGCCTTGTTATAGCTCTTGCCAAGGCTTGTCTTACATATCCAACTAATACATTAACATCTTTTGTTATAGGTACATAATCTGCAAGTGTCTCTAAAATCGTGAGGAAATCGCGGATAGAAATTTTTTCTTTTAAAAGATTTTGCAGCACTTTTTGCAGCGTTCCAAGAGGGATTATATCCGGAACGAGTTCCTGCACAAGTTTAGGATGATTAATCGCAAAATTTTCTAGCAATGTTTGAACGTTTTGTCTATCCAGCAGTTCCTGTGCATGTGTTTTTATAACTTCAGTCAAATGAGTTGAGATAACAGTAGCTACATCCACAACAACAAAACCCTTTGCCTGAACGCTTTCTTTTTCTTTTTCATCTATCCAGACTGCCGGCAAGCCAAAGGCCGGTTCTTTCGTCTCTATGCCTTTTATCTTTATATGTTCATCCCCACTAGTTATCGCAAGATAATGTCCCAACATTATCTCACCTTTAGCCACGTCAATTCCCTTCAGTTTAATGATATATTCATTAGGCTTTAATTGGAGATCATCTCTAATATGTATGGCTGGTACAACGAAACCCATTTCAAGGGCCAGTTGTTTTCTTAATCCCTTGATTCTTTCCAATATTTCCCCTCCCTGCTCCGCATCAACAAGGGATATCAAGCTATATCCTATTTCAAGTTCCAAGAGGTCAAGGGACAAAAGGGCCTCTACAGATTCTGATGTTGGTTCCTTAGGTACTACTTCTGCTTTCGTTTCCTCGATTTCTCTTGATGATTTAAATAGTGTATATGCACAAACCGCCATGATGAAAGAAATGGTCAAAAAAGAGAACTTGGGCATGCCTGGAATCAAACCGAATATAAAGAGCATAACTGAAGTTGTGGCAATCACCTTTGGCTGGAAAAAAAGTTGTTTTCCCACTTCCTTACTCAGATCAGATGAAGCCGTAGACCTGGTCACAAGCATACCGGCGGCAGTCGATACAATCAGGGCTGGAATCTGGGTCACCAGTCCGTCACCCACGGTAAGAAGGGTATATGTATGCGCGGCATCCAGCACCGGCATACCTTGCTGCAGCACACCAACAATCAAACCACCCAAGATATTTATCAAGGTTATGACAATTCCAGCTATCGCATCTCCCCTGACAAATTTGCTGGCTCCATCCATTGCACCATAAAAATTTGCTTCCTGTTCAATTTCGCTTCGTCTTGTTCTCGCGTCTGTATCTGTAATGAGTCCTGCATTGAGATCAGCATCAATGCTCATCTGTTTCCCCGGCATTGCATCTAATGTAAACCTTGCCGCCACCTCAGCTACCCTTGTGGCGCCTTTAGTTATCACAATGAAGTTAATCAAGACGAGTACCAAAAAAACTATGAACCCAACCACAAAATTGCCACCAACAACAAAGTGACCAAAGGCCTTGATAACATTGCCCGCTGCCCCTAAACCTTCATTACCATGGAGAAGTATAAGACGCGTAGAAGCCACATTAAGAGACAAACGAAATAATGTGGCAATAAGAAGAATGGATGGAAAAACAGAAAAGTCCAAAGGCTTAAATACATACATAGAGACCAACAGTATGGTCAAAGAAAGAGTGATATTAAGAGAGAGGAGAATATCAAGGATAACGGGGTGAAGAGGTATCATCATGATCAGAAGTACACCAACAACCCCTATGGCCATTACAGTATCACTGCCTTTAAAGAGATCACTAAAATTGCTGGTTTTGACGTAAGAATCTGCCATTTTTATGCGTACTCAACGAAGACTGGGGCCATCATCTCATTTTATGCGGTAAACGAATGCCAATACTTCTGCAACTGCCTTGTACAAGTTTGCCGGTATTACCTCATCCACATTTACCATTTTATACAATATCTGTGCCAGTGGTTTATTCTCAACAATAGCCACTTTATTTTCAGCAGCGAGTTCCCTTATCTTTTCGGCAATGTAACCCCTCCCTTTCGCAACTACCTTCGGTGCAGGCATCTTTGATTGATCATAGTGAATGGCCACAGCAAGATGTGTTGGGTTGGTTATAACCACATCCGCTTTGGGAACACTTGCCATCATTCTTTTCCTGGCCGCTTCTCTCTGAATGCGTTTAATTCTTGCTTTTACGATAGGATCCCCTTCTGTTTGCTTAAGCTCGTCCTTTACTTCCTGCTTTGACATCTTAAGATTTTTCTCGAATTCCCACCTTTGATATAGATAATCAAATATTGCGAGGACAATAAGCAACAAACAGGTTCTAAAAACAATTTTAAATGCAAGCCTACCAATGTAGACTAATATTTCACCTACACTTTGATCCGACAAAGGAATAAAATTCCCTATTTCTCCTTTAATTGTTATATAAACAAGAAAAGCAATTGCCAAAATCTTAAATATACTTTTTGCCAATTCTACAAGAGACTTAAGGGAAAATAGTCTCTGAAACCCGCTAATCGGATCAATCTTTGACAGTTTCGGTTGTATCGACTCCGTAGAAAGCACAAAACCTACCTGAAAGTAGTTGACAAGCAAAGCTATGGAAAAAACAGCCAATAAGAGGGGGAAAAGTAAAACAAAAATTTTATTTGTGAGATCGGTTAGGAAATGTTGAATATTATTACAATCAATATTGAGTTGAGCAGATTCAACAAATAAATACCTCATAACATCCAGCATCTTTTCGATCATATCGTAGGAACCGAAATAAAAAACTACTAAACAGGCCGACAAAACTGCAACAGACGCAAGTTCCTGACTCTTTGCAACTTGCCCTTTTTTTCTTGCCTCGTCTCTCTTCTTAGGTGTTGCCTTTTCAGTTTTTTCTTGATCTGATTTCTGCTCAGCCATATTCAGGACCCGTAAAGCGCATGGCAGATGGTGTCTTTTCTTTCTTTATGCCGTGCATAACTATTTACTGACGCTTGCGTCAAAAAAACAGACATTCTCTTCTCTTATTTTGCTCATTTGCCCGGGACTTAACCGTTTAGGGGTTTAA
>JAJSZP010000145.1:3346-6440 GCA_030262775.1 Deltaproteobacteria bacterium
CTCACATCAGATGGAGAAGTAAATTTAGCTTGTCTCCAAAATTTAAAAAAAATTCGCTTAGCATTTTCGTAAAAAGAGGAAGGGTTAATCCTAGGCCTATAAGCCCAACAGCTATCTTTAAGGGGAATCCGACAATCAGTATGTTGATTTGAGGAACGGTTCTGGCAATTAATCCAAATCCAATAGTTGTCATCAATAGCGCAGTGATAATTGGAGCACCTATCTTGACTCCAATGATAAAAATATCTTTTGAAATTTCTACAATTGACTGCATTAATCCTGCTGAAAAGTGAAAATCAAGAGGAAAAATAATTCTGTAGCTCTCTGCAATAGCATACAAAAATATATGGTGACCATCAACGGCAAGAAAAATTAACATTGCAATGAGATACTGAAATTGAGCTATAATTGAGACTTGTTCACTTGTTATAGGATCAAACACATTCACAACAGCAAAACCCATTTGAAAACCTACAAGCTGCCCTGCTATCTGTACCCCGGCAAAAGCCAATCTACCTGCCAAACCTATAATTATTCCAATAATAACTTCTCCCACCATTCCACATATTAATGAAAGAATCCCGAGATCTGGAATGTGAAATTTAATAAAAGGGAAAACAAGAAATGCTATAATCAAAGACAATCCCGCTTTTACCCTGACAGGAACCATCTTATTCCCAAAAATTGGAATGGTGACCACCATTGCACTTACTCTTAGTAAAATAAACATGAAGAGTTCTAGTTGTTCAGCCGTTATTTCTGATATATTCATTTGAAATGAAAGGGAGGTTCCGCCTGATCTTCTGTTATTGCTGAAATTCGGCTGGTAATACTGCGCTTATCTGATATATATCGGTATAGAGGAAAAGAGTTTCTGCGTATAACTAACCATAAGATTGATCATCCATGGAAGAGCAATAATGGCGGCAACCATAACGGCTATTATTTTGGGAACAAATGTTAATGTCATTTCCTGAATCTGGGTCACGGCCTGGAATATACTGACAATAAGACCAACGACAAGGCCTACAATAAGCATGGGGGCAGAAAGCAATAGAGTAACTTTTATAGCTTCACCTGCTATGCCGATAACCAAATCGGTATTCACTATTTGCCCCCTTTACTTTCAAGCAAAACTCCTAACCAATGAACCGACTATTAAATACCACCCATCAGCCAACACAAAAAGCAGCAATTTGAATGGCAGGCTTATCATTACAGGTGGAACCATCATCATTCCCATTGACAAGAGTATGCTGGCAACAACCATATCCACTATCAAGAAAGGTAAATAAATTATAAACCCAATCTGAAAAGCTGTCTTTAATTCACTAATTATAAAAGCAGGTATTAATACCGGTAAACTTATGTCATCCGGCGTCTCAGGTCTCTCTCCCCTTGAAATTTTTACAAATAAAGCAATATCTTTCTCCCTTGTCTGTTTTAACATGAATTTTTTCATGGCCTGCGATGTCTTATCAAAGGCATTTTTAGCCGATATCTGTTCATTTATATATGGCTGCAATGCTTGACTATTCACCTTATTCCAGACAGGGGTCATAATAAAAAAGGTCAAAAAAAGAGATAATCCGATAATGATCTGGTTCGCGGGCATTTGCTGTGTGCCCAGAGCATGTCTTAGAAGGGAAAGAACTACAACAATTCGGGTAAATGACGTCAACATTATCAGTATTGCCGGAGCAAGGGACAATACTGTCAGAGCAAATAATAATTGTAGAACTGTTGCTAACTTGCCAGGTTCATTGAGACTATCATCTACACTCAAGTTTAATGGCGGGATAGAGAAGGATTGACACCATACAGGATATGCAAAAAAAAAGAGTTCGGAAATTATTAATATGCATATAAAACATAATTTCCATTTATTTTTTAGGCGCTTATACATTTCCCCTTTCATCCCTTTTCACAAAATGACTATGGGAAAATATTTTTGTCTTACAACGTATTAAATAATCAGAAAAAGGAGGATTTTTACCTTTTTGTCCCTGGATATTTTTCAGTTGTTCAAGTGAGTTGTCATCTTCGATCTTTGTCAATAAAGATATCTGATTACTAGAGACACCAATCACCAGAATATCCCCCAATACATCTATCAACATGATTCTGTCCTTAGGTCCCAAATATTGGGTAGACAAGATTTTCATCAATCCATCATTTATTCCTCCTGTTTTCTTCATAGCCTTTTTGAACAAGTATATAGTTATGAGCATTATGCCCAATGTAACAGCAAGAGCCGATACCATTTTCAGAAAAGATGGAAATAAATCCGGTGAATTCATGATATATCAAACCTTGCCATGATTAGTTGAAATTGGAAATTTAATTTCCAATTTCAAGTTTCAAGCCGTAACCGCCTACCAATTATTTAAGTTTACTAATTCTTTCAGCAGTAGAAACAACATCCGTCAATCTAACTCCAAACTTTTCATTAACTACAATTACTTCACCCTTACCAATCAACCTATTATTGACAAAAATATCCATCGGTTCCCCTGCAAGTTTCGTTAATTCTACAACTGAACCTTGTCCTAACTGAAGAAGTTTACCTATCAACATCTTGCCTCTACCCAGCTCAACAGTCACTGTAATAGGAATGTCCAAAATGAAGTCCAAATCCAGTGACGGCCCCTTTGTCTCACTTTTTTGTATCTTTTCAAAGTTAAGGCTGCTGGCCTCTTTTTTTGCAGTTGGCTGCTTTGCCTCTTCCAGTTCATTCTGGACATCGCCCCAGTCAAGATCTACATCCGATTTTGTCTCTTTTGAGTTGACACTGTCGGCCTCTTTTTTTGCAGTTGACTGCTTTGCCTCATCCAGTTCATTCTGGACATCACCCCAGCCCAGATCTTCATCCGATTTTGTCTCTTTTACTTCTTCAATCAAGTCATTTTGTCCCATATAGACGCACCTTTTACTACGTAATACCTGAATTGAGCGGTTAGCCTTTAGCGGTTAGCTATTAGTCAACCGCTCAACTTACGTAATAGTAAATTCTGATATCTCTACTGCCTGGTTCCCCTTATATATTCCTGGTTTTCCTCTGAACTTAATGATATCTTCTATATAAACGTCCAGA
>JAJSZP010000146.1 GCA_030262775.1 Deltaproteobacteria bacterium
CCTTTTACTGTAATCAATCCCGGATCGCCAGGACCCGCACCAACCAGATAGACTTTACCTTTCATAGTTTTCATTTGTTTCCGCTTTTATGTTTTCCAGTATTTTTTTGGCGCCCATAGAAATAAGACTTTCAGCAAGTTTAACACCAATGCTTTCTGATTGCTCAACAGCACCTGACAAGGTTTTCTTTAAAATAGTTTTTCCATCAAGATCAGCAACAAGCCCGCTCAAGGTAAATATATTTTTTTCAATTTTACCATAGGCAGCTATAGGAACTTGACATCCTCCTTCCAGGCAGTTTGAAAATGCCCGTTCACCAATAACGGCAGATCTCGTTTTTTGATGATTCAAAGCAGCAACTATTGGTTCTATTTCCGCATCGTTTTCCCTGATTTCAATACATAAAGCACCCTGACCAACAGCCGGCAGCATTATATTTTCATCAAGATATTCGGTTATTATGCTTTCATAATCAAGGCGTTTAACGCCGGCGGCAGCCAGGATTGTTGCATCCATATTTTCTGTTTCAAGCTTTTTCAGGCGGGTATCAAGATTGCCCCTTAAAGGCAGGATAACGACATCCGGCCGTGCATGTCGCAGTTGGGCAGAGCGGCGAAGACTGCTGGTTCCGATTCTGCTGCCGCTTATGAGTTCAGAGAAGAGAATACCATTTTTAGAAACAAGGACATCATTGGGCGTTTCACGCTCGGGCACTGCACCTATACACAGGTCCGGGGGTATTTCCGCGGGCATGTCTTTCATGCTGTGAACAGCAAGATCTATTCGCCCCTCTAAAAGAGCCTCCTCAATTTCCTTTACAAAAAGTCCCTTGCCGCCGACCATGGCAAGGGGTACGTCCAGAATTTTGTCTCCTTTTGTCTTTATAATAATGAGATCGACTGAAAGAGAAGGATGTATCGTTGTTAAAGAAGATTTAACCCAGTTTGCCTGCCAGAGAGCCAGTTTGCTACCCCTTGTGCCTATTTTAATGCTTTTTTTCATTAGTTGCCACAGCTCGAACAACTTGTTGCCGTGCATCCGCTGCATGATGAATCTGAAGCAGATGCTTTGACAGTTTCACCGCCGCTTCCCTTGCTGACAAAGCCGCATTTGGATATGAGTCTGCCAACCTTCCTGCTTTTGCATGAGGGGCAAACCGGATCTTCTTTTCCAAAGACCAGGTACTCAAAATTCTTACTGCAATTCTTACAATGATATTCATAAATAGGCATATAAATTTCTCCTATAGATTTTTCGATAATAAACAATAAGCATTAATCTTTTAAAATCAACGAGCAATTTTTTCAATCACTCCTGCTGCGATCAGCGGCAGCATTATTTCATGATGGCCTACAAGGTTAAAACCCTGCCCCCCTTTTGCTGTAGGCCGGTTAACAACGTTAGTCATTGGGCGGTAATGTCTTATGAAATCCATATTAACGCTGGTAAAATTTTCCAGATTATGGCCAAGATTTCGTACCAGAGTTACTGCCTTTAAAAAAACTTCCGGCAGGATTACGGCGGATCCAATATTCATGTAAACTCCGCCTTCAATTGTGGCAATTATTGATGCAAATATCCTGAAATCTCTATGGGTTGCTCCACCAGTCTCTTCAGGATCAAATTCGGGGTGCATATGAATAATGTCTGTTCCAAAAGCAACATGGACGGTTACAGGGATGCCCAGGCGATAGCCGGCGGCAAGTATGCTTTTATTCATCAGGGGCAGTTTGTTTGCATTGATGGATTGTCCAACGGCATCCCCAAGTCCCATTGCTTTTTTTCCTGCTTTTTTTATGGCCTCACATAAAAAGGAGCATGTTTCATGAGCCATTCCGAAACTTCCGCTTCCTATTGATGCGGCAACATCTTCAGATGTTTTTCCTGTCATGGCGACTTCTAAATCATGAATTATGCATGCTCCGTTCATTGCAACTGCTGTAACAACCCCGCGTTCCATAAGGTCAATAATAACAGGGCTTAAACCTGTTTTTATGACATGAGCGCCCATAGCGAATACTATTGTTCTTTTCTTTTCAAAAGCGCTCACAATAGAAGAAATGACCGTATTTATATGGCTGCCCGCAAGAATGTTCGGCAGATTATCAAGAAAATTACGGATGCCATCTCCCTTTACCCAGGTTTTTGCAAAATCATCTGAAGATACTTTGCTTTTTCTTTCAGACAAAGAATAGGTTTGTAATTGGCTTAAATCTATAGGTTTAAATGATCGTGGCATTTTTGTTTTACTGTCCTTATTATTAAGGGAACAGAATTCTTTCAACGAGTTCGCAAAGAATATGACCCAAAGTTATATGTGTTTCTTGAATTCTTGCAGTTATACTGGATTCAACGGAAAATGCCAGATCAGCGCATTCAGCTAGTTTTCCGTTGTTACCCGTTATTCCTATTGTTAAAAGTTCCATGTTTTTAGCTGTATTTATTGCTTTAATTACATTTTTCGAATTGCCACTGGTACTGATACCGATAGCAATATCGTCTTTTTTGCCCAGAGCCCTTACCTGCCTGGCAAATATTTCATCAAAATGATAGTCATTGCCGATGCTTGTTATTATTGATGTGTCGGTTGTCAGGGCAATGGCAGGGAGAGGAGGTCGTTCAATTTGAAAACGGTTTACAAATTCTGCCGCAATATGCTGGGCATCTGCCGCGCTTCCACCATTGCCGAAGACAAGAATTTTGTGGCCGGAAGCAATGTTCATGGCTATCATGTCAGCGCTTTTTATAATAAGATCGATATTGTTTTTAATAAATCTGTCTTTAACTTCTATGCTTTGTTGCAGTATGTTCAGGATAACGTTTTTCATGATGAGCTGTCTGGTTTATTTAATTTATCAATAAATTCAATTGAGTCACAACCTAGATCGTTTGCTTTTTGAAACTCTTTCATGGCATCTTCATATTGATTTTGTTTAAAATAAAGCCTTCCAAGCCTGTGTCTGAACAGGCCGTTATCAGGAGAAATTTCGACACTTTGCCGGCAGAATATCGCCGCAATTTCGGCGTTTTCATCTTTTATATCAAAAAGATATCCAAGGGTTGAAAGAGAATCAGCATCATTGGGGTTAAGTTTTATGGCTTTTTTATAAGATATAATTGCTTCATCAATTTTGTTGATTGCTTTATTGCAATCGCCGAGGCAACGAAAAGCAGGTCCTGATTCAGGCCTCAAATCAACCGCTTTTTCCAGATGTTTCTTGCCTTTTTCCGGTTTGCCTGATTCAAGATAAAGCTTTCCGAGTTGAAATTCCACCTCAAATACATCTTCTCCAATGCTTTCAGCTTCAAGGAAGAATTCCAGAGCCCCGTTTTTATTATCCAGCAACAGATTTACCAATCCTGAGTTGTATAGAGCCATGCTTTCATTAGAGTCAAGCCGGATAGCTGTTTCAAATTCTTTTTTTGCTTTTTCAAAAGAACCTGAAACACCATAGCAGACCCCCAAACTGTTATGGATATTCGCATTTAAAGGATCAAGCAGAAGCCCCGCCTGGAACTCATTTATTGCGCTGTCAATGTCTCCTTTCTGGTACAATTTATCACCGCTGATATTTAAACTCACTGCATCAAAGGCAACAGCGCTGTTTGGACCAAAAAATGCTGCATGATCAAGGGCTTTCAGTGCATTATCCAGTATCTGGTGTTTATTAAAATTGGTGGTCGGATAAAATGCCATGCCTATGCTAATTGTTTTGTTGAGAAGATCCTCAATATTTTTTTGTATTTTATGGGCAAGCTCCATGCAGGAATTGTTATTTTTTTCAGAACAAAACCAGCCAAGCACATCATAGTCTATCTGACCCCACAGGCCTTTCTCATTTTTGCAAATTGAGTCAATAATTTTGGCAAGTTTTACAAGTGCCTCCGGTGCATCCTCTTTGCCGGATTTTTCGTTACTATTAAATATATCGTCAATACGGATAACCATAGCGCCGAATTTTAATGAAGAATCAAGTTCTGTAAGAGCATGGTCTATAAATTCTTTGCCTGTAAGCATGCCTGGAAATTTATCTGAAAGATTGGTCTGGCTTGCAGAAAATTTAGCGTCATATTTAATACCACATTTAATGTCAGGGATTTTAGCATCTGTTTTATAGCATAGAAATTGTCCGGCGGAATCCCTGTCAATATATAATTTTTGCTGACTTCCTGTCATTATAAAGCCTTTTTCAACATTTTGCTTAAAGCGTTTTCAACAATCGAAAGCTCATCGTTT
The DNA here is from genome assembly GCA_030262775.1 of Deltaproteobacteria bacterium. Lineage (GTDB taxonomy): Bacteria > Desulfobacterota > Desulfobacteria > Desulfobacterales > ETH-SRB1 > B13-G4. Next base: position 4,238 of record JAJSZP010000146.1, read on the forward strand.
TTTATGGTTCTGAGATCCATTATAAAATAGTCTTCTTCTATTCTTCCTATTATAGGGGGTGCGTTTTTCCGCATGCGTTTTTCAACAGCATTAACTGAAATTCCATTGATTTTGATGCCTACACATATACTGGGCAGCTCTAAAAGGGGTAGTGATCCACCGCCGGCACGAGAAGAAAGCCTGAATAACTTAACAGACATGTCTGAATTGTTCAGTTTTTTCAACATGCTTAAAAGCGTTTTTCCTTTTTTTTCGATATGTTCTATTGGAAGGGTTAACATTCGGAGGGTCGGAATATTTTCAATCGCCTTTTCAGGATCTCTATATAGACGAAGAGTGCTTTCAAGAGCCGCAAGGGTCAGCTTGTCTATTCGCAGCGCTCTGGTAAGAGGATTTTGTTTTATTTGATCAATGATGGTTTTTTTACCTACTATTATTCCAGCCTGCGGGCCGCCAAGAAGCTTATCTCCGCTGAAAGTTACAATATCCGCCCCTGCTGACACGGATTCCTGGACAGTGGGTTCTTTTAACAGACCATATTTTGAAAAGTCTATAAAAGTTCCGCTGCCCAGATCTTCCATTACAGGAATTCTGTATTTTTTTCCAAGCCCAACCAGCTCCTTTAGAGAGACATCCGCAGTAAAACCAACTACACTATAATTACTTTTATGCACCTTTAATAAAAGGTAGGTATCACTTTCAACAGCTCTTTCATAATCTTCAGGATGGGTACGATTGGTCGTTCCAACCTCCTTTAAAATCCCGCCACTTTTTGCCATTACATCTGGTATTCTGAATGATCCGCCGATTTCAACAAGCTCCCCTCTTGACACTATAACCTTTTTTTCTTTGGCTATTGTTTCCAGACAAAGGAGTACGGCAGCGGCATTGTTGTTTACAACCATTGCGGCTTCCGCGCCGCTGATTTCACATAATATATCCTCGACCGCACTATATCGTGAACCGCGGATACCTTTTGACAGATCGAATTCAAGGTTGGAATATCTGCCGGCTATTTCTAAAAGATTTTCAACAGCATCAGCCGGAAGCAATGATCTCCCTAAATTTGTGTGGACTATAATACCGGTTGCATTAATAGTACGTTTAAGATTCATCTGCATGATATTTTTTACGCTGTTTTTAATCTTTTCAAGTAGTAAGCTTAAATCCGGACTTTCATCAGTTATCTCTTTGTCTGCATTAAGGATATCTGTGCGAAGGTCTTCAACAACAGAACGCGCTGAACAGACAAGAACAGATTTCGGAATATTTGCAAAGAAAAGTTCATCCTTTGCATTTTCGAGAATAAAGTCAATGCCTGGAAGTCGCTGCAAAAGATTCTGTTGCTTTTTACTTAACCTCATTATTTACCTGAAGCACACCCGCAAAACGGTTTGTTTCAAAAAGCTGACGAGTTACAATTTAGTGAACTGCCCCGCAGCAAGCTGTGGGGGATTAAACCCTGAAAAAAGATTAAATATCATTATAAAGTTAATAAGTTCAATAGATTTCTTTAAAGATCTAAGTATGCAGTTCACGATTATTCGTAAATCTTATGCCGCCATCGTATCAGGCTGGCGGCAGTTTGTTGATCTTGTTCTATTTTTTCACAATAAACGTAAAGGACAAGCTTGAATCTGAAGCCGGCCAGTTTTTATCATAGTCCAAAATAGTTTTGACTGTTTTGTAGTACAGAAGCCAAAGCCATATTGAGACCTGAACAGTCAATTGTTTCAAGGGGTTCAGCGCTTTTAAAAACTTCCGGATAATAATTTTTCTGACTACTGAAAAATTAAAATTCAATCTCCAGAAATTTGAAAACTCATTATGAGAGTGACCTGGAGCAGCGGGCACTTAAATTTAAAACGGCTGAAACTCGCGCATAAGTGCCCGCTGCCCCAGGTTGCCGACAGGTTGCTTTGAGTTTTCAAAATTCTGATCTTGTTAATCAGTATGCTGGAGAACCTCTATTAAATGTTGTTATCCACTTAAAATGGGAAGGAACCAATAAATATTTCTTTGACACGTGAGGTCATATCGTATAACGCATTTATATTAAGCGGTGAAAGCGACTCATGTTTCACCACGTGTGACCGGCATGGTCGATAACTAACTGGTGAAAGTCCAGTCATGAGCCAGAAAGGAGGCAACGTGTAGGCGAAGGCAAGGGTGCCCGAAGAAACCCGTACACGC
>JAJSZP010000147.1 GCA_030262775.1 Deltaproteobacteria bacterium
CCTCGACCGCCTTTTTTCCATTATCGGCAATTTCAACAACAATTCCTGCTCCTTCAAGTATCGCCAATGCGATTTCCTGATTGGTGAGGTTGTCTTCTGCCACAAGAATTCTGATTCCTTTGAGAAAGTTTTTGTAAATAGATGCCCTGGTGGTGATATGGTTTTCTTTTCCCTCTATTTTCAGCGCTTTTTTCCCAAAGGTATCCATGATAGCATTAAAAAGCGTTGACTGGTGTATGGGTTTGGTGAGAAACGCGTTGACTCCTGCCTTTTCAGCATTCAGCATTTCGTTTTCTTTCCCAAAAGCGGTCATCAGTATTATCGGGATGCTCAGCTTCAAGTCTTTCCGGATTTTTTTTGAGGTCTCAATTCCACTCAGCCCGGGCATCAGCCAGTCAATTACAACCAGTTCAAAAGGTTTTTCCAGTGTTTTATTTTCTTTCAGAGCTGTCAGCGATTCTTCGCCGGATGAAACAGATGTTACTTGCAAACCAAAAGACTCCAGTATTTTTTGCATGATAAGCCTGCTGTCAGCACAGTCGTCAATAACCAGCACATTTAAGTGTTGAATATCAGGAGGAGGCACAAGCTTTTGTTTTTGATTCTCAGATTGCCGGCCGAAACATACTGTGAAGCTGAAAGTGCTTCCCCTTCCCAATTCGCTTTCAACCCAGATTCTGCCGCCCATCATTTCTACCAGTCGTTTGCAAATACTCAATCCAAGTCCTGTACCCTCATATTCTCTCGTGCTAGATGTATCAACCTGGCTGAAAGGTTTAAAAAGCCTGGACAGGTATTTTGGCGCTATTCCGATACCGGTGTCTTTTACGGAAAATGTCAGAGTTGTCTGGTCTACCGATTTTTCGGACTCTGTTACTCTCACAAGAATGATCCCCCCAATATCCGTGAATTTAACAGCATTGCTTACCAGATTTTTGAGAATTTGCTGAAGGCGGAGGGAGTCGCCTATCAGGGCATTTGGCGCTTCAAGATCAATATCAACAAGGAGTTCGATCCTCTTGCTGGCAGCCTCGGTCATAAACACATCCGTTAATCTATCTATTACCCCATCTAACAAAAACGGGTGTGTTTCTATGTCGAGCTTATCAGCTTCTATCTTTGAAAAATCCAGGATGTCATTGATGATTCCAAGCAGGGAATAAGCGGAAGATTGTATTATTTCCAGATAGCGCTCGGCCCTGGGAGGCATTTTTTCAGACAGCGCCAGCTCTGCGGCGGCAATGACCCCGTTCATGGGTGTCCGGATTTCATGGCTCATATTAGCCAAAAACTCACTCTTGGCCCTGGTGGCGGCTTCGGCAGCCTGTTTAGCCTTTTCTTCCCGGTGGTACGCATCCTGAAGCCTCTCTTCCGCTTCAACTTCGGCAGTCAAATCTCGGAGAATCTCAAATCCTCCCAGAACTTTTCCCGAGGAATCCTTCAGAAGAGCGGAACTGGACATGGCCGGGATCTCGCGGCCTTTTCGATTTTTTATGGTTACCCGTTGGCCTACCGTGGGTTCATCGGTTTCCAGAGCCCTTTTTACAGGACATTTCCGTTCGCAGGCAGAACTATGGAACACTTCACAACAGGGCATTCCAATTGCGTCTTCACGGGACATGTCTGCCAGTCGCGCTGCGGGCTCATTAATGAATACCACATTCATCTCCGTATCAATAGTAAAAAGGGGATCGGAAATCCCGAGTTTGAGGCTGTTAGCATACTCCATCCTGTCACGTATGCTTTTTACCATGAGGTTGAAGTTGCGTGACAGCCCTCCAATTGAATCTTTATGATCATCATGTACTACAACTGTGACATCTCCGGCAGCTACCTGACCGGTTTTTACTCTCAGATGCTGGATTCGTTTAGTAACCAGCCTTGAGAAGAAAAAGTTTATGACCGCTATTACCCCAATTATTGCGGCAGTAAAATAAATAATAAGACTGTTACGGGTATTAGAGATAGCTGCAAATACCTCTTTGACAGGCTGCTTGATGATCATAGCGCCGAGAACTTTTCTGATAGAGCCATGACAATGATGGCAAGAGTCTTCATTAAGGATAGGTTTTATTGTTATAAGATATGGGGTATGGTCTTCCATGTCGGAAAAGGATATATCAGGAGCATAACCGGTCAATAGTGATTCGGCCAGGGCATCACGTGATTTGCTTTCATAAAGATACATTGCCATGCTTTTGTAAATTCGCTCGTCTTCAGAAGCATACATAATCATCTTTTGAAAGTCGGAAATATATACCTGAACACCCTCCATGTGGTGTTTTATGTCCTTCATCTGTTCTCTGATAGTTTTGCTGTCGCCCACTGACATAGGGAATTTAATTCCACTATAAATACTTTCAAGCAGATGGTCTGATGAACTGGCCACCTGGTTCATTGCAGTTTCTTTATGTATAGCCAGACTTTTATAGAGACTTAGTCCCATGAAGAAGCTTACAACCATTATGGTTGCCACGAGAATCTTAGTCCTCATTCTTGTATTCTTTAAGATAGTATCTATCGGATTCATTTTAATATCACCTCCGATATGTATAGAAGGTTTACGGTTCACAGTTTACGGTAGCTCAAAGCTGTTAACTGTAAACCGACAACCGTGAAGTGTAAGGGCTCGGCAAAAAAATAACTTCACATTTCAGGCGCCGATGCATCCCGCCTGACTGCGTTGCGAACATTCTGAATATGCTTGATATTCATGCTTTTTCGCGCCTTGTCAGCCGAGCGCCTCAACACCTGAAATTGCGAACTTATTTTTTGTCTAATATAACTGGTATCACAAATCCATTGCAAGAGGAAAAAAGGGGGATAAAAGAAGAATTTTCAGCAAATTTATAGGGATAGCAGGGCAGGAGGGTGTAAGCGCTTATGGGGCAAAGGGTGTAACGGTTCACAGTTTACGGTAGCTCAAAGCATAAAACTGTTAACTGTAAACCGTTACCATTATTCCTTATTTTTAGTTATTTCTTCTATAATTTTCTGCGATATCTGAGCAGGGACTTCGTCATAATGTGATAATTCCATTGAAAACGTTCCACGACCGCCTGTCATAGAATTAAGATCCGGAGCATAGGTTAAAACTTCTGCCATAGGCACGTAGGCGTTTATGACCTGATTTTTACCTTTGGTATCCATCCCTAACACTCTGCCTCGTCTGCTGTTCAAATCGCCCATAATATCTCCCATAAATTCATCGGGAGTAATTACTGAAACCTTCATTACAGGCTCCAGAAGAACAGCATTAGCCTCTTCGGCGGCCTTTTTAAATGCAAGAGAACCTGCGATCTTAAAGGCCATTTCAGAAGAATCTACCGCATGATATGATCCATCATCAAGGGTAACCTTAAAATCAACAAATGGGAACCCGGCAAGGACTCCCTTCTGGCAAGCTTCCAGTATCCCTTTTTCCACAGCAGGGATGTAAGTTTTAGGTATTGAGCCACCAACGATAGCATTAACAAATTCAAATCCCTTGCTTCGGCCTATAGGTTCCATCTGAATCCAGCAGTCGCCATACTGACCATGTCCGCCTGACTGTTTTTTGTGTTTTCCCTGAACACGCACCTTTTTTTTGATTGTCTCCTTATAGGGAACTTTTGGAATATTTAAGATGACTTCAACATTAAACTTCCTTTTAAGCTTTTCAATAGTAGCCTCAATATGGACATGACCTCTTCCGGATAAAAGAATTTCTTTTGTTTCAGAATTCCTGGTAAGTTTTAAAGCCGTATCTTCCTCTAACAGCTTTGAAAGAGAAATAAAAACTTTATCTTCATCTCCTTTTGTCTTGGATTCAAGAGAAAACGAAATAAGTGTTGGAAGTGGTTCCACACATTTTAATTTTACTTTATTGCTTTCACTGCAAAGCGTATCACCGATAGTGGTATCTTTAAGTTTGGCCACAGCAACAATGGCTCCTGGGCCTGCTTCGTTAATTGGTTTCTGTTCTTTGCCTGTAACCATTAAAAGCTGATTGAATCTTTCTTTTGAGTCTTTGTTTGAATTATAGAAAGTGCCATCTGATCCTAGAGAGCCTGATACAATTCTGAATATTGAAAGACGGCCGGCATATGGATCTGCCACTGTCTTAAATACAAATGCGGAAAAAGGCGCATCAGGATCCGGTTTGCATTCGATTTTGTTTTCACCTGCCGGATCAGTCCCGATTATGGGCCCCCTGTCAAGTGGTGAGGGCATACAATTTATAATAAAATCAGAAACAAAATTTATTCCTATATTTTTTGTTGCAGAACCGCAAAGCACAGGTGCAAATGCCCTTGATAAAACTCCTTTTCTTAAAGCCGCCTCAATATCATTATTTAACAAGGTCTCGCCTTCAAGATACCTTTCGAGGAGTTCATCATCAGCCTCGGCAATATTTTCGACAAGCGCTTCGCGTTCACTCTCTGCCAACTCCTGCATATCTGATGGTATATCAATCTCTTTTGTTTTGCCTTCAGTATCATATATATAAGCTTTCATGCCGACAAGGTCGACAACTCCTTTAAATTCGGATTCAGCACCTATTGGAAGTTGAAGAATAATCGGCTTTGGTTCAAAAGTATCTACAGCATCTTTTAAAGTGCGAAAAAAATCCGACCGTTCCCTGTCCAGTTTATTGATGAAAATAACGTACGGCAGATCTAATTCACCAGCAAAATCCCATGCCATCTCGGTCTGAACCTTCAAACCATCAACAGCATCTATAACAACAACAACTCCATCAGCCGCCTGCATACAGTTTCTAGTATCTGAAAAAAAATTCTGATCACCTGGGGTATCAATTATACTTATTATCTCTTTTTTCCAGTTGTATTGGTGAAATCCAGTGCTTAAACTCATTGTTCGTTTAAGCTCTTCCGGCTCAAAGTCCATCACAGTATTGCCGTCTTCAACACGTCCCAATCGTTTGATAACTCCAGCATTATATAGCATGACTTCCGCCAGAGAAGTTTTCCCTGCGCCTCCATGGGCAACAAAAGCGATGTTTCTTAATTGTTTAACCATTTCACTAATTTAAACTCCTCTCTGATTGAATTAGCACCCTTCGGGCGAGCTTTTAGCTCTTGTTTTAGCTCTTGAACGAAATTGAACATTTTTCAAAGGTCTCACTTAGACGTAGTTTGTTCTTTTATATGCTTAACTATAATAAATCAAGATTAAAAAAGCAGAGATCTGGTATCAGGGATACCTGTAATTAGAGAAATGAAAAACTCTTTGTTCCCTTTAAGGCCAAGTATTGGAGAAGGAATGACTGACTCGCATTTTAGACCTGTTTTAGTGAAAAATTCCGATAAATCCTTTATAACCTTATTATGAAAATTAGAATCGCGCACTACACCGCCTTTTCCGACCTTGCCTTTACCAACTTCAAACTGTGGTTTTATCAGCGCAATAATTCTGGAATCTTGTTTTAAAAACTTAATTACTGAAGGTACAACAATTTTGAGGGAAATAAAGGAAACGTCTATAGTAATTAGATCCACGAGTTGGGGCAGGGTATCAGCAAAAATATTCCGAATGTTTGTACGTTCTATAACAATGACTCTTGGGTCCTGCCTCAGCTTCCAATCCAGTTGTCCATATCCGACATCTACTGCAAAAACACAAGCAGCGCCATGTTGCAACAGACAGTCTGTAAATCCACCGGTAGATGCGCCCACATCAAGACATACAAGGCCGTCAACTTTTATCTTAAAGGATTTCAATGCTTCTTCAAGTTTAAGACCGCCCCTGCCGACATATGGAATATCTGTTCCTTTCAGAACAATATCATCATCTTTAGCTACAAGAACTCCCGGTTTATCTATTCGCTGGTCATTTACAAAAATCTTGCCTGCCATTATCAGAGCACGACCACGTTGACGACTTGGTACTAATGCTTTCTCAATAAGCAGCACATCAAGCCTTTCCTTTTTTGAGACCTTTGCAAAACCCTCTTTTTTGCCCAATTTCTGTGTCAGGCTCAAATTTTAATCCTCGGTGGATAGGTTAAAGGCTGAAGTATATCAATCATCTCGCAATGCTCGAATTTAAACTATTTAGTGCCTGAACGAAAACTCCCTGAATTACAGTTTTCCTGTCATTCTACCTTCAGCCTTCTACCTTCAGCCTATATCCATAAGTTCCCTGGCGGCATTTACTATTGCGGATGCATCTATGTTGTATTTAGATCTGAGAAGTTCCTGCGGGCCGTGCTCGACAAAAATATCAGGTATGCCTATACGTTTAAGGTGAACTGAAGTTATTCCTTTATCATTCAGACATTCAAGGACCGCGCTTCCGAATCCACCCTGTAGCACATTTTCTTCAATAGTTATTATTCTCGGTATTTTTTTTGCCAGAGAAGTTATCAATTCACTATCAAGAGGCTTTACAAAACGACAGTTTACAACAGTAGATGATATA
>JAJSZP010000148.1 GCA_030262775.1 Deltaproteobacteria bacterium
CCCTGATTCTTTTTCAGATGGAGGGCTTTTTTTTTCATGTGATGCAGCGGTGGCTCACGGCGAAAAACTGGCTGAGGCCGGTGCTGATATAATTGACATAGGAGGCGAATCCACACGGCCGTTTTCCGAGCCTGTATCTATTGAAGAGGAAGGCCGGCGTGTTTTTCCGGTTATTGAAAAACTTGCGAAACGTATTTCAATTCCTATCTCCATTGATACAACAAAGGCAAGTATAGCGAGAGAGGCTATTGAATCAGGCGCCTCTATTATCAACGACATAAGTGCCTTGTACAGTGACCCTGATATGATGGGCGTTGCAGCAAAACATGGAGTTCCGGTAGTAATTATGCACATGAAGGGCGCTCCGAAAACAATGCAGGTTTCTCCTCACTATGACCATCTTATAAAAGAGATCAAAGAATTTCTTGAAAAAGCAATTGACAGAGCTGAAAAAAACGGAATTGCGAGGTCTAAGATAATAATAGATCCCGGAATCGGGTTCGGCAAGACAGTCGAACATAATCTTCTTATAATTAAGTATTTAGATAAATTTAAAACTCTAAATCAGCCTGTTTTGATAGGGCCTTCAAGAAAATCATTTATTCGAAATATTCTTGAGGGCATCCGCGACTGTGATACCAGGCTTGAAATGCCGGAGCTTGAAACAGGAACTCAGGCAGCGATTGCCGCTGCCGTTTTAAACGGCACTCACATTGTAAGGGTTCATGACGTTGCCAAGGCACGTTTGACATTGGAACTGATTGATTCAATTAGAAGCTGTTCGCTATGACAAATTATAACCACTCAGGTTCACTGTGAACCTTTCAACCCAGACCGACCAAATGTCCAATTTTTATCAGATCCGTTATGAATAAAGGGCTTGAAGACCATATAAAAATCATTTTTAATAAGGGCTGTAAATGGGTTATTCTGTTTTTTTTAGTTAGTTGCTTTTTTTTACTATGGCATGACCCACTTTTTCATGAAATAGATATATTCATCCCAATAGATCCTGGTAAAATTCCTGACGGGTTATCAATAACCGACCCTCCATTAAAAGGAATAGAAGTACGTATCAGCTGCCCTGAATCATTGGTTAAAACTCTTTCTAAAATTAAGTTGCGATATTTGCTTGATCTTTCTGATATAAATGAAGGAGTCAACAATATTCCAATAAGAAAGCAAAAAATTAAACTTCCTGCTGAAATTTCCATCATAAATATAACTCCGTCCTTTTTGACTGTAAAAGTTGAAAAAGAGCTTAAAAAAGAGTTGCCGGTTATAGTTTCTTTTTCATCCTCAGTAATGTTGAAAGGTCCTGAAAATATTCTTGGACCAATTGAAAAGATATTTACAAAGCCTGTTGATGTTAACAGGCTGTCAGAATCCTTTAAAAAGGAGATAACGCTTGATCTGCCTGAATGTCTTGATATTATGTCTTTTTCAGGAATCATTCTCGCCGAAGTATTTATTGAAGAACAAATTGTGGCGAGAGAATTTAAAAATATTCCTGTTAAAGGAAAAGATTCTATTTACACATTCAGCATTACGCCTCCTGCCATAGATATTGAAATAAAAGGCCCTGTTAATGTACTTGAAAAGTTTTATCAAGAGAATGGATTGGAAGTTTGCATAGATCTTAAAGGATTAAAACCGGGTGGTTATGTCAGACATGCGTCAATAATTTTGCCTGTTAAAACTATCCTTGTAGGGGCAAAACCAGAAAAATTTACAGTAAAAATAAAGTAACTACAGTGAACCGTGAACCTATGTGGTTATAATGCTTCTAGTTATAGATGTTGGAAATACAAACACCGTAATTGGTATTTACAATGGCAAGGAACTGGTAAATGACTGGAGAATAAGAACTGTAAATACAATAACGGAAGATGAATTCAATATTATCGCAGCCAATCTTTTTACCGGAAGTGATATAAAATCTAAAGATATCATCAGTATTGTCATTTCATGCGTTGTCCCGCCCCTGGTAAGAGTTCTTGATTCTTTTTGCCGTAAATACTTGGGGCAGTATCCATTATGGGTAGATGCCAAGTCTATCAATATAATGCCGATACTTTACAATAATCCTGATGAGGTGGGGGCAGACAGAATTGCCAATTCAGTTGCTGCATTTGAAAAGTATAAAACCAGCCTGATTGTAGTTGATTTTGGTACAGCAACAACCTTTGATGCAGTTTCAGAAGATGGTGAATATATTGGTGGAGCAATATGCCCAGGAATCATGATTTCTGCTGAAGCTCTCTTCTTAAAGGCATCTAAACTCCCAAGAGTTGAGATATTTTCTCATACGGAAAAAATTATAGGTAAAGATACGGCAAGCAGTATAAGATCTGGTATTATTTATGGATATGCAGGTCTTGTGGATGGAATAGCAAGGCGAATGAAGATTGAAATGGACACCGCTCCCAAGGTGATTGCCACAGGGGGTTTATCAGATATTATGGTTGATGTTTGTGACAGCATAGAAGAAGTTGAACCCTCGCTGACTCTTGAAGGACTGCGCATTATATACGAAAAGTGCTATAGACTTTCAGATAAATAATTTCACTGCGTTATCAGTCAAAATTTCTACGACGTAAACATCATCACGACTTACTCAAATTTACGGAACTGTATCCAACAGGCTTTTGCGAAATTTATTTCGGATAATTCGTAAAGTCAGGCAAACTGGAACTTTCCAGGCTGTGGAAAAGAATTCAGCTTGCAAGACATTTTGGACAACCATGGGACGTGAAGCAGAAGGCAAAACATTAGTTCTTGTTGCGGTAGAAGGGGATACAAAGAAAAAGCTCGGACGGGTTCGTTTCCGATGCGTTGCGGCAATAGACCGGGACACTGTTGAGTCATTCGTTTTTATAAGGATCAAGTATAATCAATTTCAAGAGAGGGCTCTAAAATTTTTCTCAGAATTAGAACCCTCTTAAAGAAAATAAAAAATAGGAACTACTGTTGGGGCTTGACCTAACTTTTAAGAAATTTCTTTAATCCCTCCAGGGTTCCCTTCCACACTGCATCATCTCCAGCCATTATTGATACTATAATGTTTTTCTCCGCACTGACTTCCAGGACTATTTCTTCGTCTCCAACCTTGAATACAGCTTCACCCCATCTTTCCGCTGGAAGGCCTGTTGTTTCACAATCATAATCTGTTCTAATCTCTCCTGTCATTCTTATTTCACTCATTATCTCCTCCTAAATTATTTTCCCATATAATTTTCAGCCATCGCCTTTAAATCGGCCGGATTTCCGGATACCAACAATTTTTTTCCCCAAAGTTTCTTGTTCATAATAAAGAGCATATATATTTTGTAATTTGTTAAAATAATGAATTATCTGAAACTCTCTCCATTCGGTTTCCTTACAAAATTTGTTTAGAAAAACCCTTCGTAAAGTCTTTCGTATGCTTTTTGTGGGTTACCAGCTTAAAGCGGGACACTTTCCATAGCTCAGTCATTTAGAAATTTTAAAAGATTGCAAACAACGCTCAAGAAAAGTAAAGATAAAACAAACTAAAAATGCTTTAGTGCTCTTCTATCAAACCTGCTATTCAAAATAGTGGAGGGAGAAGAGGAGTTTTTAGAATTGAGAAAGCATTGTCGTAAAATATTTTCAATATTATCATGTCCGGTTAAATATTCTGCAAGAAAAATAATCATCAAATAACCTGTTGAATTTACAAAGTGTACCGGTTTATATTAGTAGCCAAATTTTAATATGTTAGGAACGTGGACTAAATAAAATCCGCATATATAGACTTTCAGACAATTCATTTCACAAGGATAGAAGGAAAAATCTGAGCAAGTCGTGTTGATATGTACGTCGTCGAGGATTTTGACTGATAACGCAGTGAAATTAATTAGCTGAAAGTTTATAGCTTGATTTGATAAAGATTACAAGATTAAAGGCATACTCCAAATGATTAGCATAGAAAATATCACAAAAAGTTTCGGCAACCGAATACTCTTTCAAGGAGTCAGCTTTAAGATCAATTCTCGGGAGAGAATTGGGCTTGTAGGAAGGAATGGCCACGGAAAGACAACTCTATTCAGGCTCATGGCAGGTGAAGAATCAATGGACAGTGGGGCTATTGTCATACCCCAGAATTACAGGATTGGTTATGTTCGTCAGCAGATAGAATTTACAGAAAAAACCGTGCTCAGAGAAGGGATGAGGGGCCTTGCGGAATCGGAACACGATCATAGCTGGAAAGTTGAGAAAATCCTTACCGGTCTTGGCTTCTCTCAAGCCGACATGGAAAAAGACCCGCTGGAGTTTTCAGGCGGATACCAGGTTCGCCTGAATCTTGCAAAAGTGCTTGTATCTGAGCCGGACATGCTTCTGCTCGACGAGCCTACCAATTATCTTGACATTACATCCATACGCTGGGTTGAGCGCTTTCTGCTTAACTGGCCGCATGAAGTAATGCTCATTACGCATAATAGAAGCTTCATGGACAAGATCATTACCCATACGGTCGGCATCCACCGCAAGAAGGTGCGCAAAATCGCAGGAAATACAGGAAAGTATTATGCCCAGCTCGCCCAGGATGAGGAGATATACGAAAAGACCCGCTCAAACGACGAGCGGCGCAGGAAAGAAGTTGAGCAGTTCATATCAAGGTTTAGAGCCAAGGCGAGACTTGCGAACATGGTTCAGTCCAGGATTAAAACCCTTAAGAAAACAGAAAAGCTGGAAAGACTTGAGAAAATCAAGTCTCTTGATTTTTCCTTTAAAAGCAGCCTGTTTTCGGGAAAACATGTGATGACGGCCAGAGACGTGTCCTTTTCATACCAGCCTGACAAACTGCTTATAAGGAATTTCAACATTTCCATTGGATCTGGTGAGCGGATCTGTATTGTGGGTAAAAACGGGAAAGGCAAAACAACTCTGCTTAAACTTCTTGCAGGAGCCATTACCCCTCAACAGGGTGAGGTTACATACAACCCCCGGATCACAAAAGGAGTTTTTGAGCAGACCAACATCAGAAGCCTGGTTGACACAAGAACCGTGGAAGAGGAGATGCTGAGCTCACATTCCGATGTTGACAGGCAGTCGGCCCGCAATATCTGCGGCGCCATGATGTTTGAAGGCGATGATGCTTTAAAGAAAATCAGTGTCCTTTCAGGTGGCGAAAAAAGCAGGGTGATGCTGGGCAAGCTTCTTGCAACACCGGCAAACCTTCTGCTTCTTGATGAACCGACCAACCATCTGGATATGGAATCGTGCGATGCGCTGCTGGCTGCAATCGACAGCTTTGACGGTGTTGTGATCATGGTTACCCACAACGAGATGTTTCTGCATGCCCTTGCCCAGCGCCTGATTGTTTTCCGGAATGACCAGATTAAAGTATTTGCCGGGAGTTATGGAGATTTTCTTGAAAAAGTCGGATGGGAACATGAAAGTCCTGTGCAAAAGCCCGAAGGGAAAAAAGCTGTTTTAAAATTGACAAAAAAGGAACTCAGACGAAGACGCTCAGAGATAGTCACAGAAAGGGGAAAAGTTCTCAAGCCGATAGAGCAAAGCATAGCAAAGGCGGAAAATGATATAGAAAGATTTGAAAATGAGCTTTCAAAGCTTAACCAGGCTATGCAGGAAGCATCCCAGGATCAGAACGGTAAAAAAATTGTCGAGTTTTCCCGGTCCATTCACAAGCGCCAGTCTGAAATAGACCGCATTTTTGACGAGCTGGAAAAGCTTACAGGCTTTCTGGAAAAAAAACTGGCTAAGTTCGAAAAAAAACTGGAAGAGCTTGAAAAGTAAAAAATCAGTTGTGGAATTTCGCCAAAGACTGGCCAGAGTCGATCAAGTTGGTGGATGATGCCCGATAAAAAGCAGCAAAAGCGCAATCAACAGAAGAGGATATCGTGAGTATGTCAAAAAAACTTACAAACTCAACGATAGAATGCCAGAATGTTCTGAACAACCCCTATGCAGTTACCAAAATTCAGAAAGCTACAGACCTCCGATGCATTTTTTTTGAAGACCGCAATTGGTTAAACAAGGAGCAGATCGCTTCTTTTTTTGAAGTCACGCCACGTACCATTGATAATTATCTCAACAAATATGAAAGCGAATTGAGTTATAACGGTTACGAAGTGCTGTAAGGTATCCGATTAAAAAAGTTGAAGAAAGCTATAATTGAGCAGTTTGGTGACGAAATGGATTTCATTACCAAAACAACGACTCTCGGCATATTCAATTTCAGAGCGTTTCTTAATATCGCGATGTTGCTGACTGAAAGTTAACGAGCCCGCGTGCATGCTAAAGTAAAAGTTATATTAGAATTTGGATAACCGCGCCCTATGGGCGGGGGTAAAAATAGCTTTGCGTAGAGATCTGCCCAGATGTATTTCCTAATTGAGTTGTTCCCGCAATTCAAAAAGG
>JAJSZP010000149.1 GCA_030262775.1 Deltaproteobacteria bacterium
TTGTTTTTAGACTATATGCCATGTTCCGGAGGGATTGTTTATACCCTGGTTCTTACTTTTTTTAAATTTTACCAATATTGTTTTATTTTACTGTTATCATATAATAAAAAATTGGGCAGTGTATGCAAAAAAAGGTGTGGAATGTAAGGTACATGTATATAAAGCGATTCAGCCCAGAACCCTGAGACAGTTCTATCAGGAAGAATACCACGTTGAGGGCGATGAGGGCATTGTTGACTATTGGATAGGTTTTGGTGGGGATTGTATCGCGGATGGGTATCATTTTTGTAACCGTTTACGGTTTACAGTTGCTCAAAAACATAAAATCGTTAACTGTAAACCGACAACCGTGAACCGTTACTATTTGACCTGATTTGCATGCTGATATCAACGCTTCTTGCAGAATGAGTGAGGGCGCCTGCTGAAATAATGTCCACCCCTGTACCGGCAAGCTGATTCAGGCCGTCTATTGTTACGCCACCTGAGATTTCAACCACAGACTTTCCATTGATAAGTTCAATTGCTTCTTTTATCCGGTCTATGTCCATATTGTCCAGCATGATAACGTCGGCACCGGCTTCTAAGGCCTGCTTTACGCCGTCCAGATCGGAAACCTCCACCTCTATTTTTACAAGATGGGATAATTTATCTTTTATGCTTTCTATGGCTTTTTTGATACCGCCGCAAACAGCAATGTGATTGTCCTTGATCAGGACACCGTCATACAGACCCATGCGGTGATTATGGGCTCCGCCGACTCGGACTGCATACTTTTCCAAAACCCTTAAGCCCGGAGTTGTTTTTCTTGTATCAACAAGGCGGACATTTTTGTTTGCAATGCTGTCCATATATGAACGAACGTGAGTTGCAATGCCTGAAAGGTGCTGCAGGAAATTCAGGGCAGTACGTTCACCCATCAGCAAAATACGAAGTTTGCCTTCAACCTCCAGCACAATTTTGTCTTTTTCGATGAAGTCGCCGTCCTTGAAATTCGGCCTGAAAGAAATATCAGGGTCAAGGTGTTCAAAGACCTGGCGGACAATATCAAGTCCGGCGATTACAAATGGCTCCTTTGCAACAGCTTCGCCTCTTCCTTTAAGGTCTTTATCAACGAGGTTTTCCGTCGTAATGTCCCCTGGACCGATATCTTCTTCAAGGGCTATTTTTATTAAATGTTTTATTGAATGCATTTTAAAGTTCAAATTTTTTTATTTTTTCAAGGTTTGCCTGAAGTTTCTGCTGCTTTTCAAGAAGAGCCATGTTCTTTTCTTTAACCTTTTCTATTACATACGCAGGCGCCTTGTTAAGAAAATTCTCATTGTTCAGTTTATTTGAAACAGCAGTAAGTTCTTTCGCCAGTTTGTTGATTTCCTTTTCAAGGCGACCGGCCTCTGTTGCAAAATCAATTATACCTTCAAGGGATACAAAAATCGAAGCGCCATGTACAATAGCAGTTGCAGATGATTTTGGTTTTCTCCCGGATTTACTTACTGAAAATGATTTAAGCCTTGCAAGGTTAATTATGATGTCCTGATATTGCTTTATGGTTTCAATTTTTAATTCATCCTGCGCCTGAACCGAGGCTTCAAGGTTTAAAGACGGCGCTATGTTCATTTCTCCTCTGATATTTCTTATGCCGGATATAATGTCTATTATAATCTCCATTTTCGATTCAGCTTCAGGGTCTTTTCGGGCAACTGAGGTATTGGAAGCAGTTGCAGGAAATGAAGCCTTCATTATAGAGCCTTCCGTTCCCGGCAGCTTGTGCCAGATTTCTTCTGTAACAAAGGGCATGAAAGGATGAAGAAGTAGTAGTATATCATGCAGAAGTCGCCAGAGAACGCTCAGAGTTGACTGACGTTCATTTTGCTTTTCTTTTTCGTATAAGGTGGGCTTAATTATCTCCAGATACCAGTCGCAGAACTCGTGCCATACGAATTTATAAATTGTCCCGGCAGCTTCATTGAACCTGTAATTATCCAGCGCTTCATTAACATTTTTCGTAACAATGTTCAGCCTAGATAAAATCCATTTGTCAGGAAGCGAAAGTTGATTGTAATCAATGTTGTCATAGCCTTTATCCAGATGCATAAGGGAAAAACGGGAGGCATTCCAGAGCTTGTTGACAAAATTGCGGTAGCCCTCAACCCTTTTTTCAGACATCTTTATGTCGCGTCCCTGTGCTGCAAAGGCAGCCAAAGTAAAACGGAAAGCATCTGTCCCATAATGTTCTATAACGGTGAGCGGATCAATTACATTTCCTTTTGACTTGCTCATCTTACTGCCTTCTTCGTCGCGTACCAGTGCATGTATATAAACGTCTTTAAAAGGCACCTCTCCCATGAAATGGATACCCATCATCATCATGCGCGCAATCCAGAAAAACAGTATATCAAACCCGGTTATAAGAACCGATGTGGGATAAAATGTTTTTAAAAGAGGTGTTTCTTCAGGCCAGCCCATTGTGGAAAAGGGCCACAGCGCAGAGCTGAACCAGGTGTCAAGAACATCGGATTCCTGAACAAGGTTTTTGCCGCTGCATTTCGGGCAGGTTCCCGGAGTATCCATGGCAATGACCATCTCATTGCATTCCTCACACGTCCATGCAGGTATCCGGTGCCCCCACCAGATCTGCCTTGAAATACACCATGGCCTGATGTCGTTCATCCAGTTATAATAATTCTTGGTCCATGATTCAGGGATTATTTTTGTTTTACCATCCTCAACTGCTTTAACAGCTTTTTCAGCAAGAGGTTTAACATTAACAAACCACTGTTTGGATAAATTTGGCTCAACTACTGTTTTGCAGCGGTAACAGTGACCAACCTTATGTTTATGAGGCTCGATTTTTTCGAGAAGGCCATCTTTTTTAAGGGCTTTGAGAACAGCCTCCCTGCATTCGAAACGGTCAAGGCCTTTAAATTGTCCTGCTTCGGATGTCATTAACCCGTCATCGCCTATGACTTTTATGCTTGGAAGATTATGACGTCTTCCTATCTCAAAATCGTTTGGATCATGGGCAGGAGTAATTTTCAATGCACCAGTACCAAAAGACGTATCAACATATTTTTCCCTGATTACAGGAATAGTTCTGTTCATAAGCGGAAGTATGACTTTGTTATATCCGATATTCCGGTAGCGCTCATCTTCAGGATTGACAGCAATTGCTGTATCTCCAAGCATTGTTTCAGGCCTTGTGGTTGCAACAATAATTACGCTGGAACCATCAATTGAGGGATATTTTATGTGATAAAGATGACCGTCATGCTCTTCATGTTCTACTTCAAGATCTGCAAGAGCTGTATGGCAACGCTGACACCAGTTAATAATATAATTGTCGCGGTAGATAAGGCCTTCATTATAAAGCTGAACAAAAACCTTTCGAACAGCGAGTGACAGCCCTTCATCCATGGTAAAGCGTTCGCGGTCCCAGTCGCACGAAGCTCCAAGCCGTTTAAGCTGGCTTATAATAGCGCTGCCGTATTCCTTGCGCCATTTCCACACAGCCTCAATAAACTTTTTTCTGCCTAGCTGGTGGCGGTCAAGCCCCTTGCCGGCAAGGTTTTTTTCCACAACGTTTTGAGTTGCAATACCTGCATGGTCGGTGCCTGGCATCCAGAGCACATTATCGCCATGCATTCTCCTGTACCGGCAGAGAATATCCTGCATTGTAATATTGAGGGCATGGCCCATATGGAGAACGCCTGTTACATTTGGCGGGGGTATTACTATTGAATATGGTTTTTGAGAGCTTTCATCTTTGGCTGCAAAAAGCTGTTCTTTTTCCCAGAAATCATACCAGCGTTTTTCTACTTCATGCGGTTCATAACCCTTATCAAGAATATTTGAAGTCATGTTTTAATCTTTCTCAGTTCAAAATTTGAAAAGGGGATTATTAAATAATCCCCGATTTTTTTATCGTTCACATTTTTCAACGATCTCATTTTTTGTCAATACTTGTATCTTCGATTAAAAGAGCCTTTAGCCTTTCTATTTCTTTTGTGACTGTTTTTTCGATTACTTCAGTAAGAATGCTGTCGATTTTGTCAGCATACATCTCCTTTATAACTCTTTCTAACGCTTCGTCAACCTGCTCGGTAGATAAGGGAATAGGCTCAGGGGCATCAGAAGCAGTCTCCTTTTCATAGGCTGCCTTCTGCTGAGTGTCTTCTTCTACAAGATCTGTAATTAGCTGTCCAAGCTCATCCGATTTTTCCTCAGGTTCAAGGGCTATATCATGTGCATTGTCCTCAGATAACTCCTTTGATCCATTCAGTTCTAAAGCTAAATCCGCAGAATCGACAGATTCATCATCTAAATAATAATCTATTTCTATGTCTTTATTAAGATCGTCTTCTAATTTAATTTCATTATCTGCAATATCATCATCAAGCTCGGGGACTTTTTTTTCTTCTTCTGAAACACTGATTGCTTCATTTGTATAATCAAGGAGTTCAATATCATCAATGTTTTCTGTGTCTGATACAACATCTGTAAGATCTATAATATCTTTATCATCCTTTGGGCTTGCTTCATCATTGAGTTGATTTGCATCATTGTTTTCTGTCATATCAACCTCCATGTTACGACCTTTTAACAACATCCTCTTTTGTCCGATTTCTACGTATGGCTCAAATTTTAATCCTCAAAATACTCAATGAGTTCCTCCGATTAAAATTTTCGCCATCCTTGAAGTCGAACAAAATTGAGCATTTTTCAAAGGTCTCATATTTATAACGTGTAAATATTTGCCGAAAATCAAAAATTAAGCAACCCCCTTATAATTTTAGAAAATTAGCATATGGCATATGGTGTGTCAAGATATTTGCCTTTTTACATCTTAGACAAAAAGTAATACTTTAGCCTTGTCGGTTATTGTGTAAAAGGCGTTGATTACTGGATAGCAACGGATCGTATTGAGCTGACATCTGAAGAAATTGCTATGATTTACTTCTATTTTATAAGATCTGCTCTCTATAGAACAAAAGCAAATTTCGCTCGTACGCTGCAAAGGCGTGAGTCCATAAAGGTCACAGGGCAATCGCATATCTTTTTATGAGTTAAGGATTTTGGGCAAATAGCTATTTTTCCAGGCAGCTTTGAGTCTTTTGGTTTTGACGCTGCCTTTGAATGATTTTTCCTGTTTAATCAGGTTTAAAAAGTAATGAATGGGAAAAAATTTTATTCACCCATTGGGTGAATAAAAAAATGGCTTAATAAACTGACGCTTTTGGGGTAATTGTGACACGGACATTGATAATTTGTATTTACATGAATTAACAGTGAGTTAAGTCTTTTAAAACCAAAACACAAAAAGGTTGCACTCTATAGATTTTCATGTTTTGCTATCACCCCATTTTTCATCAGGTGATTGGCTTATAAACCATATCTGGCATGATGACCTGAATTTACAGTATATTTCAGGATCACGGCATATAAAACATTCCTCGCACAAATATATACTATGCTTAGAACATATAATTTCTGTTTCGCGGTCAGGATGATTTATACATTTTCCCATAGCAGCCCTCTGTTTATTTTGATATTTTTTTAATCTAATATACGAATTCCTTGCCCTCTAAGCAAGGTCAGAGTTCAGTAGCTTTGCCTTCTGAACGACTCATTGTTGTGTGCCGGGCACGACACACGTCTTAAGGGTGAGCCTATAATTTCCGACTATGAAAGTCAAGGCAAGTCCCAAGCCCAGTCAGATGGAGGCGAAGACCTGAACGGTACGGGTAAATAGTCGTGGCTATCAAAGAGTATGTTCTTATCGGCATCATGCAACAGTCGCTGAAATGTCGGTAACGTCCAGCTCTTTTAGGCCCTGTAGAGTGGATGTTGTTTTATCTGCGCCTGCTTTGATCAGGCTGAACCGGCCGAGGTACCGATCGGTATGCCAGGTGGTGTGGGAGGGCTCAGCATTGATTTCTTCAATTTCTTTGAGGCTTCTTTCTTTGAGTTCCTCTTTCGATTCAACGCGAATATATTTTAAAAAAATTCGAGCTATCTTTGAAAAGAATGTTTCAATCAGGTTAAGCCATGACCCATGTTTGGGAGTATGCACATAGATAAACCGGTTCGGCTTAGCTGCAAGATAGGCCATAGTTTCTTTTGATATATGAGCAGAGTGATTATCCAGAATGACGCGTATTGCACAATCTTTGGGATAATAGCTGTCCAGCTCCTTCAACAGTGAAACAAACTCTTTACTACGATGCCGGTCATGTACTTGGGCAATTATATGACCATTGTACAAATCTATGGCAGCTAAAAGCGAAGGCTATGTTCCCTTTAATTGTTGAAACTGTCCCAGCGAAATGCCAAGCAAAGACTCTATTGATATCTTTGGGTACTGTTCAAGTGAACGCCGCCATCCAAGATAATTTG
>JAJSZP010000150.1 GCA_030262775.1 Deltaproteobacteria bacterium
TCAATAGAAGATGTAGGCGGAAGATTGACAGTGGCTTTTCTATGACTAAAAGAGACCATTGCCACCTTGTCCCGTTTTTGATACGCATCCAAAAGAAGCGAAAGAATTGCCCCCTTGGAAGCCACCATGCGTGCCCTTGCCCCCATGGAACCGCTTGCGTCCACCAGAAAAAGGATAAAATTGCCGACCCGTTTTTCCCTTACCTTTTCCCTGATATCCTCCTCTCTGATAAAAACAGTCAGGTTGTCGTCGTTGTCATGCTCTTTGCAGCGATATACCTGATAGGGAGCGGCCGCCCGGAGGGTGGCATCCAGTGCAATATCGTTTCGGCCTTTCGGCATGCCGCTTTTCACATATCGTCCCTGTTTTTGGGCTGTCCGTGTGCGAGACCGCCGGCCCGAACCTCTGCGCAAAACATGGTCCTTTTCCAAAGCGATTTTCCTGACTTTAAAAGTCGTCCCTGTTTCAAAGATCTGTTCGAACGTGCCGGTTTCATTTTCTGAGTGATCAGGTTTATCAGAACTCAATTCACCTGAATCTGAATCTGCCTCTTGCTTTTCTTCCGGTGATTGATTTTTATGGTCCTGATGTTTATGCTCTGGATTTTTATGATTTGGTGCTTGCTTTTCTTCTTGATCGTGCTGCTGCTTTTCCTGCTGCTTTTCCTGATTTTGTTTTCCACTGTCTTGAGAATTTTCTTCTGGTTTTTCAGGTGACGGCGGAGGCATGGCATCCCTGCTGCGGTGGGGCAATGCCAGCAAAGCTGCCTGGTTCACATCATCAATACCGGTCTTTAATCTACCTTCATAAGCTGCCAGGGCAAGGGCTGTTCGTTCGATCACAATATCCGCCCTGTGGCCAGCTACATTGTTCTTGAGACAAAGCTCAGTGATGAAGGTACGCAGCTCCTTTGAAAGCCTCATATCAGAAAGGATCTTCCGGGAGCGAACGATCTGATCAGCTATGCGTTTCTCTTCTTTTTCAAAGTTTCTTAAAAATGCCTTTGGATTGTTGTCGTATGCCTCCCTTTTTTGCATCAAGTCCACGCGTTTTTCAGGATCTGCTTCACCTTCCACCTGAACACACAATCCAAAGCGATCCAGAAACTGGGGTCGCAGTTCTCCCTCTTCCGGGTTCATGGTCCCTACCAGAATAAAACAGGCCGGATGCCGAAAAGAGATGCCTTCACGTTCCACTACATTTTCACCGGAACCGGACGCGTCCAATATTACATCCACAATATGATCATCTAAAAGATTGACCTCGTCAATATAGAGAATTCCCCGGTTGGCATCGGCCAGAAGCCCCTGTTGAAACCGCCTGTAACCGCTCTTTACGGCAAATCCGAAATCAATTCCGCCAAGCACCATGTCTTCTGTAGCGTTCAATGGAAGATCCACCACCCTTACCTTTCTTTGAGCTGTTTTTAACGACCCTGCGCTGCTTTCTTTGCATTTTCGACAAAATCGGGCAGGATAATCCGGGTTGCAGCAGTATGGACATCCTTCCACGACCCTGATCTCGGGTAAAAGTGCGGCAAGGCCGCGAACCGCGGTTGATTTGGCAGTACCTTTTTCACCACGGATCAGCACACCGCCGATCCGCGGATCAATTGCATTTAAAATCAGGGCCAGCTTCATCTTATCCTGGCCTGTTATGGCGGAAAACGGATAAGTTGTCATGAAGTTACGTCACCCCCGTCATAAGCAAAAGATGCCCGTGTACTTCCGTATTGCCACATTGTCTGATACATAGCGCAAATCAATAATCTGTTCTTTTTGTTATTGTAATGCTGCCTGCTCGGACAATCTCCGGGACAATATTTTTCTATCGGACAGGCAGAACAATTGAGTCCTTTCAAACGATACGAACTCAGAGCATTAAGCCTTGGCCAATCAGGCGAATCAAGTGTGCCGGAAACAAAATCCGGATCTCCCATGGTCTGACCGCACGGATAAAGGGTGCCGTCCGGATGAACCGCAAGGCTTTCTCCTTGACAGGCATGGCAATATGCTCGTTTCCCTGTTTTGCCGCTCTGTTTATATAGATTTTCAAACTCTCTCAATTGCAATGGAGGCGTTCGCCTTTTATTAATACTTCCGATTGTATCCAGAAGTTTCTTCAAGCCGGCTCTTAAAGAATCAACAGAAGGAGATTTAATAAAATTATGCCTGACTGCCCTGCCTTTGTTTATTAGAAGATCAAGTCCCATTCCCCTTGCGCTCCGAAAACCGGCCAAAAGCAATGCCAGACGCCAAAGATGTTTGACATTGACCTCAGTTACAACTGTGGTAACTCTGAAATCGACATTGTCAGCCTCTAATTTCTTCAGGCCAAGAAAGGTCTTTCTGGCAGAACCACGCAATGTTTCCTGAATATCAGGAGTACCGTCCAGGCTGACGCCTATCTGAATATTATATCTTTGACACAGCAAGATCAGCCTTTCATCAATCAATGTCCCGTTTGTCTGCAAAGCAATTGTTGCAGGCCAATTGTTTTTTCGTATCGTGGCTGCAATCGCCTCAATCAAGGCCGGCTCAAGCGTTGGTTCCCCGCCGGCCAATTGCACATGAAAAGACTTTCCGGAAAGAGCAGCCATTTTCAATGCCTTTTGAGCATCCCCCAGCGTCAACGACCGGATTGAATCCTGTTTTTCCCTGTAGCAATAGACGCAATCAAGGTTGCACCCTGTAGTCAGCCACAGGATCAGATATCGAATAACCTGCTTCACGATTCCTCTTCAATATCTCCTTCTATCTCCAGATAGGCGTCGCGCAATTCAGCTTCCATATCATCATCTGCCTTCCACATGCCGCGGCTGATAGCTTCCAATAACTTATCAAGTATATTTTGCAGGGCATAGGGATTCACCTCCTTCATCCACTTCTTCATCTCAGGATCAAGGGCATATTTGTTGGCCAGACCTTCATACATCCAGTCATCCACTACCTCGGCAGTCGCATCCCATCCAAGCGCCACATCCATCATCTTGGAAATATCTCCAGCCCCCTTATAGCCATGACGTTTCATCCCTTCCAGCCATTTTGGATTAAGAAGCCTGGCACGAAACACATGTTTGGCCTCTTCAAAGGTGGTGCGCATCTTGACTCTCTGAGGATCAGCGCTGTCTCCGACAACTGCAAAGGGGAGCTTGCCGCGGACGGTCTTGACCGCTGTAATCAATCCTCCATAGTAGTTATAAAAATCAGTGCAGGACATCATGTCGTATTCCCTGGTATCTTCATTCTTAACCGTAAGCTCCATTCTGGATAAAATCTTTTTAAAAACTTTCGGCTTTTGTATGCCATAACTTCCCTGTCCGTAAGCATGGGAGGAATAGCGGATATAATTTTCTCCGAGATCTTTTTGGGTCTTCCAGTTTTTGGACTCAATCAGCTCGGCAACACCGGCCCCATATGTGCCGGGCGGACAACTAAAAACACGAAAGGTCGCTTCTTTCATAGCTTCTTCCCTGTTCATCCCTTCGCGCATATAGTCATCCACATCCTGAAAAACATTGCGACGCAGCATGTTGACCTCAGGGGGTTCGTTTAAGGCCGCCACCATTTTTACGGCATCATCAATCAGTTCCATAAGGTTGGGAAAGGCATCCCTGAAAAAACCGGAAGTTCTCGGGCAAATATCAAGACGCGGATGTTTCAACTTTGAAGATGGAACGATCTCTACACCGTATACATTGCCGCTGCCTTGCTCCCAGACCGGCCGAACCCCCATAAGATAAAATATCTCTGCTATGTCATCTCCCTTGGAGCGCATTGTAGAACCGCCCCACACAATCATGCCTATAGTTTCAGGGTATTTTCCGGTCTCTTTCAGATAACGTTCGATAAGCGCGTCACCCAGTTTTTTACCCACCTCCCAGGCCGCAGGAGAAGGAATTTTATACGGGTCTACGGAATAGAAATTCCGTCCGGTGGGAAGTATATCCGCCTGCCCCCGGGTAGGCGCTCCTGATGGCCCCGGTCTTACAAAGTTTCCGTCAAATGCGGTTAGACTTGCGTCTATCTCTTTGGTTACCAGGCGGATGTTTGGCACAAGAAAATCAGAAATATAGTGGAGAACCTTTTCCGGATCAGTGTGTGATTTTCCAGGCAGGTCCTGAACGATATCTTTGATTGTGCTTGTTTCAAACTCGTTTAAAGCCAGTTCCTGAATCAGCTTAATCGCTGTATGATGCGCGTTTCGGATAATTTCTCCGCCGGTTAATCCATTGTAGTAAGGCAGAGACTTTCCTCTGTTTTCGAGCAGATCATCATACTCAAACCCCATGGCTGTTATGATTGCCTCTCTTGAAGAAGGAACAGAACCGTTGGGAAGGCGGGTCAACTGGGCGATAAATTCTACCAGCCTTTCTTTGTCCGGTGCAATGCCCATGGTGTGCAACCCGTCATTGATCATGGTATCTGCAAGTTCTTCGAGATAGGCGTGAAGCTGTTCCAGAAAAGAGTTGAAATCCTTTAAGGCCGCTTCTTTTGATATCTCAAGGTCTTTATTTAGGCTGGCTTCAACAACCGCCTCCCAGATCATGGGGCTGAGAATCGGCAGTTTGCCGGGATCTTCCTGCTTTGCATCATGGTACTCCTTAATAAGGTTTTCCACTTTTGAAAGTTCTTCATAAAGATCCGCATTGGTAAATGCCGGGGTTAAGTGATCAATAATACAGCAGTAAGAACGGCGTTTTGCCTGGGTGCCCTCGCTGGGATCATTGATTATATAAGGATACACATTGGGCAAATCCATTATGGAAAGATCGGGATAACATTCTTCGCTCAGGCCGAGAGCTTTGCCTGGAAGCCATTCCAAAGAGCCGTGTTTGCCCACATGCATTACCGCGTCTGCTTTAAACACATGTTTTATCCACCTGTAATATGCCAGATAATGGTGAGGCGGCGACAGATACATGTCGTGATATATCTTATCTATATTTTCCAGATAGCCGCGCGGGGGTTGAATGCCAAGAAATATGTTTCCATTAAAGACCCCCGGAAAATGAAGCTTGCCGTCATGAACAAAAAGATCCCCAGGCATTTCGCCCCAGTCCCCCGTCATTTTTTCCCGTATTGATTTCGGCAATGCCTTGTGCCACGCCAGAAAATCTTCGGGACCCGCATGAGCCTCAGCTCTTTCCGCCAGTTTTTCAGGAGTCAGCCAGCGCTGATCACACGTCATCCCGGAAACAAGCTCTTTTGCCATTTCATCTCCGGTCTCATAAGTCCGTTCTATGCGGTAACCTTCTTCTTTCATCCGCTCCAGCAGAAGCTTTACGCTTGCAAAGCTGTCCAGCCCTGCCGCGCATCCGATACGGTCGTTTCTTGGAGGATAGTGGTGAAATATAATGGCAATCTTTTTTTCCGCATTCTTTTTTCTGCGCAGCCTGGCCCAGTTAAGGGCGATGGAAACCATTTTTTCAACTCTATCAGGGATCGGCATGTTTTTGGATATGAGAGCGCCTGTTACCGGATCAACAGCAGTCTCCTCTCTTGTTGAAACAGGAACATTAATCAGGGCCCCGTCAAATTCCGGTTGTGCCGCGCAAAAGGAAACATCCATTGCGGACATTCCCTGAACACCCTCCTTCCAGACCTTGTAAGGGCTCATGCTTCCCATGGCCTGTATGAATGGAACACCTATCTTTGTCAGAAGCGTTTTATAATCGGGAGAGGCTATGGTAAGGGAAAACATCATGGGATTGACAAGCACGTCGATTACAGGTTTTCCATTTTTCATGAAAAAATTTTCCGCAATGTAATCAGCCCCGTGATTTCCAAGAATTGTATCCTTTTGCCGGATATGAAAGACAGGAATAACACATGCTCCCTGTCTCTTAACTTCCCTGATGATCGCATTGATATGCTCCACATTATTGTTCAACCAGTAGGTCTGATAAAACCAGATTCCCACCACCAGCTTATCCGGATCAATATTTTTTTCAAGATACTCGTCAATCAAAGGCACGGATGATAAATCAGGATGATAAATTCCTTCCTGGGGAAGTTTTTGCGGCACCTGGCAGGACTCGCTTTTTTGAAACAAAATATTATGAATGTAAATAAACATTTCACTGAAATTAATGGGCCCGCCATTGACATAATATTTGTTTATGGTTTCCCATGTTTCCGAACCAAATCCATTTGCATATTTTTCAGCCAAAAAAACAGCATCTTCATCACTGCCAACAGGCTGGATATGAAAATACGGAACCTTTTCACCATCTTTCCTTTTTTCATCAAACGCATTTACCAGTTCATCAAAAGCAGGGCACGATGCTTTTCCCCCGTGCAGCGTTACCATAACAATGTCGGATTTTAACGCGTCCCTGACAA
>JAJSZP010000151.1 GCA_030262775.1 Deltaproteobacteria bacterium
ATCGGCTGATGATCCCTTGGCCAATGCCAGAATTACGTTCAATCCGGGCTTGTGTATTACCTGGCTCTGATGCCAATAGCACAGCCTCAAATTTAAACTCTTTATCGTAACATTTTCCCATAGTGATACACCTCCTGTAGCCTTATACAACTTGGCTGTTCGATGTGTCTACTATTTTAGGGAAAATCCAGAGACGTTGTTGTGCATATAATGCATCAATCCGGAAAAACAACCATTGTAACGCATCTATATATTTGAAATATTTTAACTTTGACAGTTTCGTAAAAAATCAGTAAAAGGTTCAATTTTAATCATAACGTATTAAAATTATAGCATAATAATGCATTTGGGAGATTTTATTTCTATACTATAAATTTACGAAAGGAAGGTTAATGAAGAATATGAAAAAAATAACAATAAATAATGATGGAAGTTTAAATATCCCTGACTTCCCTATAGTTGCCTATATTGAAGGAGACGGAATAGGCCCTGACATATGGCGCGCAGCAAGCACGGTGATAGATGGCGCAGTCCAGGCAGCTTACGATGAAAATAAGAAAATATGCTGGCTTGAGGTTTATGCCGGCGAAAAAGCGTATCAAAAAAAAGGCGAGTGGCTCCCTTCTGAAACTCTTAACGCAATACGTGAACACGTAATAGCTATAAAAGGGCCCCTGACAACTCCGGTAGGAAAAGGAATAAGAAGCCTGAATGTTACGATAAGACAGGAACTGGACCTTTATGCATGTGTCCGTCCGGTAAAATACATAGAACATGTTCCAAGTCCCATGAAAAATCCGGAGAAGGTTGATATGGTCGTTTTCAGGGAAAACACGGAAGACGTATACGCGGGCATTGAATGGGAATCAGGAAGTGACGAAGCGAGAAGCGTAATTTCCTTTCTTAAAAACAAAATGGGAATTTCTATACCTAAAGATTCAGGTATAGGCATAAAACCCATAAGTGAAAAAAATACCAGGAGGCTTGTAGCAAAAGCTATTTCATATGCTGTTGATAACAATTTGTCGAGTGTTACCCTAATGCACAAAGGCAATATAATGAAATTTACGGAAGGAGCTTTTTGTCAATGGGGATATGAAGTTGCAAAAGAACGATTTGATGAAAAGACCATTACTGAAAACGAACTTTTTGATAAGTATAATGGCAAGTTGCCAAAAGGAAAAGTTGTCATAAAAGACAGAATCGCGGATATGATGTTTCAGCAGGTACTTCTCAGACCTGAAGAGTACCAGGTGATCGCTACTCCGAATTTGAATGGAGACTATATTTCAGATGCTGTAGCAGCCCAGGTAGGCGGCCTTGGCATGGCTCCAGGTGCAAATATTGGCGACAAATGCTCGGTTTTTGAGGCAACACACGGCACAGCGCCTAAATATGCAGGGCAGGACAAGGTGAATCCCTGCTCTTTAATTCTCTCCGGAGCAATGATGCTGGATTATATGGGCTGGAAAGAAGCATCCGCATTAATAAGAGATGCCATTAAGTCCACCATTAAAGCCGGCACGGTTACATATGATCTTGCCCGTCAGATAGAAGGTGCAAAAAAAATAAAATGCTCCGAGTTTGCTGATAAAATAATTGAAAAGATGAAGTGTGGATAAAATCCGTGATTACTGCCAATCAAGCTGCAAATGGTGGTTTATTCATCTGGATGGCAAGAGCCTTGAAAGAAGCTGTATGGCCATCCAAATGTCTTGTCTGCCGATCTTTTTTCCAGCCAACAGTGTATGAAAATTACAATTTTCCTGTTAAAATTTTTAATGATGAATCAATGTTAGCTTATAATAAAAAATCTGCCTTTCACAAATTGATGCGTCCCTTTTTATGCTCTGCCTGTTCTACAGATTTCGTGCCTGTTGAATCCCCCTTCTGCTGCATATGCGGCATCATGTTTAAAAGCCGCATTGGGGATGATCATGTTTGCGGGGAATGCATAAAGTCTCCGAAGAAATTCCGAATGGCACGGACAATGGGTGTCTATGAAGGGGCACTAATGAAAACCATACAGTGTTTAAAATATAAAGGTAAAATCCAGTTGGCGCGACCACTTGGTATGCTTTTATTTTTCACTTTCATCAAATATTGGAATAATAAAAACAGGATTGATCTTATTGTTCCTGTTCCTCTTCATATTAAACGCTTCAGAAAACGAGGATTTAATCAGGCTTATCTTTTAATCAGAGAATGGTTTTCATATGCCGATGCCTTTAATGTCGAGCTGTCATATTCAAAGATTGAAAAAAATGCTCTTATAATGAATAAACAGACAGAATCTCAGACCGGCCTTGACCGAAAGCAACGACAGGCAAACATCAAAAATGCCTTCAGCTTAGGCAATTCATCAAAAATTACAGGGGAAAGCATACTTCTTATTGATGATGTTTACACAACAGGAGCAACGGCAGATGAATGTGCAAAGGTTCTAATAAAAGGAGGAGCCAAAAGTGTTGATGTTCTGACACTTGCACGGGGCATGTAAATGAATAATAAAAGTTTTAAGGCAGGAACATTTCAATTTGATGTCAAGCTTGGAGATATTAAATCAAATCTCGCAAAAGTTATCGAAGGGTTACATATTTTAGGAGGCCGCGATGTTAGCATGGCGGTGCTTCCGGAAATGTGGTCATGCGGATTTGATAATCAGATGTTGCTTGATTATGCCAGACAAACACCATTTATTATAGATAAGCTCTCAAGAACAGCATCCAGATACAATATGATTATAGCCGGTTCTTTGCCTGAAGCTTCGGGAAAAGACATTTTCAATACAATTTATGTTATTGACACAAATGGCGATATAGCTGGATATTACAGAAAAATCCATCTTTTTCCTCTTACTGAAGAAGATAGCTATTTTTCTGCAGGAAACAGGGCATTAGTGTGCAATACTTCTATCTGTCCCGTTGGCTTGATGATATGTTATGATTTAAGATTTCCAGAGCTATGCAGGTCAATTACTTTTAAAGGCGCCCTTGTGGTTATAATATCGGCACAGTGGCCATTAGGTAGGATCAGGCACTGGGATATTTTATCTCGGGCAAGAGCTATTGAAAATCAAATTTTTATTATAGCAACTAACAGATGCGGGAAGGAAAAGGGAATTGAATTTGGCGGCCACTCTCAGATCATTTCACCAACCGGTGAAATCCTTTCAATGGCTGAAGAAGGAGAATGCGCTTCAGTAGCTGAGATAAACCTTTACAAAATAACGGAATTTAGAGATAAGATTCCATGTCTAAAATTATAAATCTAAAAGATCTTTTGGAAAAAATTTGTCTGTTTCACAGGCAGGGCAAAAAAATCGTTTTTACAAATGGGTGCTTTGATATTATGCACGTAGGGCATGTACGTTACCTTACTGCTGCAAAAGCAAAAGGGGAAATCCTTGTAGTCGGCTTAAATTCTGACAAATCCGTTAACACTATAAAGGGAGAAGGTAAAAGACCTATTATATGTGAGGATCAAAGAGCTGAAGTTCTTGCTGGCCTGTGGTGCGTAGATTATATTACTGTTTTTAATGAACAGGATCCATTAAAATTGATTCAGGCCATAAAGCCGGATGTCATTGTAAAGGGGGCTGACTGGTCAGAAGACAAAATAATTGGAGCTGATTTTGTAAAAAAAAATGGGGGCATGGTTGTAAGAGTGCCGCTTGTTCCCGAAATCTCAACATCATCAATCATACAAAAGATTTTAGCCGTTCATGGTTCACGGTTAACCGTTACAAAGGACTCATGATGTGCTCTTGAATGATAAAAACGGCATTTTATTTTTTCAGTTTCCCAACCTTGCGGGCTTTTCTGAAATCCAACACGGAATTTTTACAAGAAAATGCGGTTACAGCAAAGAGCCATATAAAAGCCTGAATGTCAGTTTCGAGGTAGGAGACCATCCCGGAATTGTGGCGCAGAACAGAAATATTTTATGCAGATGCATCAAGGAAAAAAAAATCGTCTATGCAAAGCAAAAACATGCAACTCAAATTATTATTTTAGCAAAAAGCGACAAAGTCCGCAGCAATGCCCCTTTTGCCGGGGATGCAATGATAACCGATATTTTAAGCAATTACCTTGTAATACAGGTTGCAGACTGCCAATCATTGCTTCTATATGATCCTGCACGGCATGTGGTCGCGAATGTTCACTCAGGCTGGCGCGGCAGCATAAAAAATATAACTGGCAAGACGATAAAAAAAATGGAAAAAAAGTTTGGCTGCAGGCCAAAAAATATCATTGCAGGCATAGGCCCCTCTCTTGGACCATGCTGTGCGGAATTTGTTAACTATAAAAAAGAAATCCCATTTAACTTATGGAAATATAAAGACAATAATAATCTTTTCAATTTCTGGGCCCTAAGTCGTGACCAGCTTCTTGACGCCGGTCTAATAATCAAAAATATACATTCAAGCAATATCTGTACTAAGTGTAATACTGATCTCTTTTTTTCCTTTCGTGGAGAAGGTACTACCGGAAGATTTGCCGCCGTCATCGGGCTGAAATAGTCTTTTAGGCATTTTTTATGGAATTCATATGCATCAGGAAAAAACCAGGGTTCTCTGGAACAAAAAATTAGCTCCTTCCTGTTACAGAATAGGTTTTAAGTGTAATAAATATTTATCCGCAAAACCCGGACAATTTATAATGCTTCGCTTTGCAGACCAGATTAATCCCCTCCTTCGTCGCCCTTTCTCCATACACAGATTTATATCAAATGATGGAGCCTTAGAGGGAATTGAAGTACTTTACAAGGTGGTTGGAAAATGCACTAAAAAGCTGTCAATGTGCGCAGAAGGTGATATCATGGATATTATAGGTCCTTTAGGTAATGGCTTTACAACTTCGGATAATTATAATAATGTTTTTATTGTCGCTGGTGGGGTAGGAGTTGCCCCAATGCTCTTTTTGGCCTCATACCTGCAAAAAAACACTGACCTCTCAAAATGTACAGTATTTCTGGGAAGCAGATCAAAGCATGATTTGTTATGTAAAGATGACTTTTTAAGAATAGGGATGAAGGTTATCGTTGCGACAGAAGATGGAAGCGCCGGCAGGAAAGGACTTGTTACTGATATTCTTAAAACATCAATTCAGGAAAACTATCCCGATATTATTTATGGCTGCGGCCCCACAGCTATGCTAAAATCTCTTGCAGTTATATCGGAAATGTATTCAATACGTTGTATGGTGTCAATCGAAACAATAATGGCATGTGGTATTGGTGCCTGCCTTGGTTGTGCTGTGGAAAACAAAAAAACACCAGAAAAATATTTGCATGTATGTCTGGACGGACCGGTTTTTGATACAAAGGCAATTAAGTTTGTAAACTTCTGATAAATATTATTAGGAATGGATCAGAGATTAAAAAAAGTTGATTGTTTTATTTTGGGTCAAATTTTACGAGAGCTGAATTAATTAAATCTTAATCCAACATATTTTTACATTGACTTGTTTATAATCCTGTGTTAGAAGACTTAATCTAACATGGTTGGATTTTAAGCCTGTCTAACAGTCAATTATAAGGCTTCCAAACCATGAAAAAAGAATCAATAAAGTCTTGGAAAGAACTTGCATTTTACAGTAGTATTGGCCTGTCTGTAGCTCTCTCAATTTTTATTGGTCTTGCTATAGGTCTCTATATTGACAAGAAATATAATACATCGCCCTGGTTCATGCTTATATTTCTTTGTTTGGGAATTGCGGCAGGTTATAGAAATATAGGACTTGCAATAAAAAAGAGCAGAAAATTCTGAGTGAAAGATTGAAACTGTGGCTATTGAACAACGTCTCATAAAATTCATCACAATAACAAATTGGATTCTGTTGTGCATTGTAGGCATTGTCGGCTTTTTAATTACCACGCCGAATTTTGCCAAGGGAATCATATTTGGAGGACTTATTGTTACAATAAATTTCCATATGCTTTCCCGAACCCTTAAAAATGCTTTCAGGACCCCGCATTCAGCTTCTCACAATGTTATTTTAGGCAAATATTATCTGCGTTTTATTGTAAGCGGATTTATTATATTTTTACTTATATCAAAGCATTATGTTGATCCGATAGGACTTTTTATTGGTCTTTCCGTTGTGGTTG
>JAJSZP010000152.1 GCA_030262775.1 Deltaproteobacteria bacterium
AAATGTTAATCCAAACGTTTTTGTTAATCCAGGAGCAGGCTAATTGATCCAAAACAGATTGTTTTGTTTAAAACCTATAGCTTGAAAACTAGCTAATAAATGTAATTTGGGATGTTGAAAGTGAGTCTTACGATACAGGCGGTCAATGCTTTGATCAAAAAGTGGACTAAAACCATCAATCTGCCCGGTAACTATGGGGCCCATACATTAAGAAAGACCTTTGGATACATTCAAAGGACTGAGTATGGTGTTGGATGCGAGATCCTGGCAAAACGGTTTAACCACTCCAACCCCGCAATCACCATGCGGTACCTCGGCCTTACGAGCAAAGAGGTTAAACACGTTTTAATGAATGACATTTAGGTTTCATATATCGGAAAGGACCTTCACGACGAATACCTGACAGATGCCCTTGAATTCAGCATTGACGACCTGGTTGGCCTGCAAATACTTTAATATCAAGTGATAATGGTTGGATTGTAAATTCTAAGGGGATTTTTCCCTCTATGTTTACTTTTACCCATAATTAGAATTACTGGCCTATTAACCTGTCCTACAATCTCTTCATAAGTGATTCCAGTTTCTCTGAGGATGTAACTTTTTTGTCGCGGCGGTCATCAATCGAAATTGTAGTAACTACTCGCTGAACGCCTTTTTCAAAGGGAACCGAGTGCATTTTCCTTGCCAGCATCAAGATATCATCCAAATCGCCATCAATGACAGTTCCCATGGCATTCATCTTAAAGTTCGCCCCTGCATCTTTTAAAACTTTTATGCAGTCAGCAACAAAATCGCCAACGCTTGGGCTATCTGTGCCTATTGGTATTATATTAATTGTTGCAATTGGCATTATCCCCTCCTATAGCACCCTTCAGGCAGGCTTTTAGCTCTTAGCTGATCGTAAGAGCTTCACGTAGCGCACAGCACCGCCCCCAACCACTGAGCAGTTAAGTCTTTCTTTACGATATGTTATGCATGCCTTCCTGTGCTTGCCAGCATGCAGGCAGGAATTTTTTATGCTTTGGATGTAACCCTGCAGCAAGAACGAGTTACAGGGAATAATTTATGACTAAAAATTATCATCAAATCTATAAATGAAAGCAAAATTGATAAAAAAAGTATCGTCATTCCCGTAAAAGTAACCACTATCGAAGAGCCTGTAGTATGTTTTGTCTACAGATCCCACAAAAAAGTTAAATCTATATCCCAAATCAACACCTATAGTGAGATTGTTTATAAAATTAAAATTCACGCCTATTACCGGTGCAAGGCCCAAAACCAATCCATCATCGAAATCAAGATTAAGCTTTGTTCCATCAATTAAGGTCATGGTGCCATCTCCAGACATGTATCCAATTCTGAGCTGAGGACCGATCCATATCCGGAAATTTTCTTTTCTGACAATGCCAAACCCGAACGTATTATCAATAACAAACCGATCAATATCCAGTTTGAAATTGCCAACAAAATCTGAAATATCTATGTGTAGATCTCCATCATATACAGAATCTATGTCGTATTCGGCATCTTCGTACCCTATTTGGAGGCGGTAGTTGAAGACTTCATCTTTGGCCACAGCGGTATCAAAAATAAAACCGTAACCGGAAAACTTTGCGTCACCGCTGCTTTCCAGGTCGTTCCACCAATCATCACTATCATAGTCTTCGTTAAAATCAGCGGCACCATCACCAATACCATGGGATAAATAAAAACCGATACCCGCGGCATGAGTACAATTAATACCAAAGGGGGAAGAAAATATAACTCCTGCTCCAATTAAACAAATAAAAGTTACTCTAAATAGTCGTTTAAGCATCGCGTTAACCTCCTTTTCCTTATTAGTGTCTGAACAAAAATCATCCAAGTTATACTTTTCCTGTCATTCGTTTTAGGCATTTGACTTTATTATTTATACCTTCTGTATATTGATGCTATCAATAGTATAAAATAGTATAAAATGCAATATCTTTATTTTCAAGTATGTATCTTTCTTGACATAAAACTCTAAATTTATTAATATTTAAAATTTTAATTATTCTAATCTTTGTGGTTAACTTTTATCTTCCAATTGCTTGAAATCTATCTAATAAATAATGCAATCCTCCTACACTGACAAAATAATATCCGGCTGGTGGACAAAAGGAAACACTGCACCAAAAGTTGGCGACCATGCTATAAAGGACTCAATATTAAAAGTAACTAATCCTGTATTTATGGTAGGTATAGACGGGGGAATTGCCGTCTCCCAGGATGGCACTATAACTATAGGGAATAAATTAGAATCAAACAATAAACACCATCCTTTATATGCATATGCTTCCCCGCTTCATCCGGAAGACCTTGGTGATCCGTATTTCAAAAAGGCACATAATCTTCGTTATGCATATATTGCAGGAGCAATGGCTAACGGCATTACATCGGTTAAAATGGTTGAAAAAACAGGACGCGCCGGAATGATGGGATTTTTTGGAGCAGCAGGCCTTTCCCTTGATGAAATAGAGTCTGCCATTGATAGACTTCAAAAAAATATGAATAACTATCCCTTTGGGTTAAACCTTATAAACAGTCCCAATAATCCGGATCTTGAATCAGCGATAGTTAATTTGTATTTAACGCGTGGGATCAGACTTATCAGTGCCTCAGCATATCTTGAGCTTACCCTTCCGCTCGTTTATTTCCGAGTAAAAGGAATCTATCGTGATTCCAATGATAATATAGTATGTCCGAACAAAATTATTGCAAAAGTTTCAAGAATCGAAGTTGCCGGAAAGTTTTTTTCGCCGCCGCCTGATAAAATGCTTTATCAACTTGTCGACAAAAATATGATTACAAGAGAACAAGCAAGTCTTGCAAGGTCTATACCGATAGCAGATGATATGACTGCTGAAGCGGATTCAGGAGGACACACCGATAACAGGCCGGCTCTTTCTCTATTGCCGACAATAATTGCGCTTCGTGATGAGCTTGCTGAAAAATATAAGTATAAAAGACCTCTTTGTGTGGGACTTGGCGGTGGAATTGCTACACCCTCAGCAGCAGCAGCAGCCTTTTCCATGGGGGCCGCCTATATTTTAACCGGCTCTATCAATCAGGCCTGTGTTGAAGCCGGCACATCGGAAGCTGTTCGTCAAATGCTCGCAGAGGCCAGACAGGCGGACGTAACTATGGCTCCTGCAGCAGATATGTTTGAAATGGGTGTAAAAGTTCAGGTATTAAAACGCGGTACAATGTTTCCGTTTCGCGCTGCAAAATTGTACGATCTTTACTGTAGATATGACAGACTTGAAAATCTACCTGAAATTCAAAGAAAAATGCTGGAAAAAGATTTTTTCCAAGGCAGTTTAAAGGATGAATGGGAGAATACAAAGAAGTTTTTTGTTAAAAATGATCCAAACCAGATAATCCGGGCTGAAAAAGATCCAAAACACAAGATGGCTCTGATATTTCGTTCATACCTTGGCCGCAGTTCAAACTGGGCAATAACTGGCGATATTTCGAGAAAAATTGATTATCAAATATGGTGTGGTCCGGCCATAGGCGCTTTTAATGAATGGGTAAAAGGGTCCTTTCTTGAAAAATACGAAAACAGGGAAACAGTAACAGTTGCAATGAACCTCCTTTTTGGAGCTGCTGTTGCAACACGATCAAACTGGCTTCGTATCCAGAAAATTGCGCTGCCGAATAATATTGGCCGAATATCTCCAATGAGGCTTTCAGAAATATTAGGACTACTTAAATAATGGTTGACGGTTAACGGTTGATCAAAACATAAAAGAAATCAGTTGTGATCTGTTACTATCAAACATGCTGGAATCATTTAAAAAGGCTATTTTTAAAAACTGTAAACCTTTACAGCTAAGGGTATAACAATTGAGTACTAAAAAGAAAAAATCAACAAAGGATATTCCTGTTGCTATTATAGGTATGGGGTGCTTTTTCCCAAAAGCATCAGGGTTGCATGAATACTGGCGTCTAATTTTTAAGGGCGAGGACGGCATTACTGATATCCCGAAAACCCACTGGTCTCCTGACGATTACTTTGATAAGGATCCCAAAAAATCAGACCATGTTTATTGTAAAAGAGGGGGATTCCTTTCGGCTGTTCCTTTTGATCCTACTGAATTCGGCATCCTTCCTTCTTCTCTTGAAGCAACTGATACCTCCCAGATCCTGGGCCTGCTTGCAGCCAAGGCAGCGCTTGAAAATGCAGGCTATGGACAAAATGTCAACTTCAGCCATAGCAGGACAAGTGTAATACTCGGCGCAACAGGGACTCAGGAACTTGTCATTCCGCTGGGCGCCAGGCTGGGCCATCCAATCTGGCGAAAAGCTCTTCACAATTCAGGTATTGAAACCGATAAAGCAGAAGAAGTTATTAAAAAAATATCTGACTCATATGTATCATGGCAGGAGAATTCTTTTCCGGGTCTGTTGGGGAATGTTATTGCAGGAAGAATATGCAACCGTCTTGACATAGGAGGCACAAACTGTGTTGTCGATGCAGCCTGCGCAAGCTCGATGGGAGCTATTTATCTTGCCTTTCTTGAACTTTCAGCAGGGCGGTCAGACATGGTAGTCACCGGTGGCCTGGATACTTTAAACGATATTTTCATGCACATGTGCTTTGCCAAGACATCCATTCTTTCACCGACCGGAGATTCAAGACCTTTTTCTAAAGATGCAGATGGAACAGTTCTAGGGGAAGGAATAGGATTACTGGTTCTTAAAAGGCTTGAAGATGCTGAAAGAGACGGCAACAGAATTTATGCCGTTATAAGAGGTATTGGTTCATCAAGCGATGGGAAATCTCAAAGCATATATGCTCCCAAACCGGAAGGACAGATAGAGGCCATTCGCATCGCTTATGAATCATCAGATACTGATCCGGCTTCTATTGAGCTTGTAGAAGCACATGGCACAGGCACTCGTGTCGGAGATAATGTTGAGTTCAGTGCGCTTAAACGCCAGTTCACCAAATCACCCCAAAAAATAAATACATGCGCATTAGGCTCGGTAAAATCCATGATTGGTCATACAAAAGCTGCTGCAGGAACCGCAGGGCTGATCAAAGCTGCACTTGCTCTTTATAATAAAGTATTGCCGCCCACATTAAAAGCTGATGTGCCTGATGCAAAACTGGAAATCAGCGATAGCCCCTTTTACATAAGTACTGAAACAAGACCATGGTTCTCTAAAAAGGAACACCCGCGCAGATCCGGGGTCAGCGCATTTGGATTTGGCGGAAGTAATTTCCATATTGTACTTGAAGAATATAATCGGAATAAAAATGAAATTTTTTGGGATGGTTCAATCGAAATCATAGCTTTATCAGCTTCCACCAAAAAAGAAATCGAAAATCAATTCCGCAAGTTAAAAAATTCTATTGATAGGGGAATTTCATATAAAGAACTCGCAATTAAAGCAGCAAAAACAAGAAAAAATTTTTCTTCGGATGATCAATTCAGATTTCTTTTAGTTCTTGAAAGACCATCTGATTCATCAGGAAATCCATCTGATGATTTTTCAGGACTTTTCAGCGAAGCATCGGATTCAATCGAATCAAGCTGGCAAAATAATGCTAAAGATAACAACAGGAATTTGAAGAACATATTTTATGGGGGCCCTGAAAAACCCGGTAAAATCGCATTTATCTTTCCAGGCCAGGGGAGCCAATATGTGGGAATGGGCCGCGATTTAGTTTGCACATTCCCTGAGGCATTTAACCTCCTTGAAAAAGCCAATGGAAAATATAATGATTCTGAACGGCTAAGTGATTTTATCTATCCCCGGCCAGCTCAAACAGAAATAGAAAAAAAAGAGCAGGAAGAAACTTTAAGAAGAACCGACATTGCCCAGCCGGCAATTGGCGCCGTTAGCCTGGCAATGCACAATATCCTTAAGGAATTTGGCATAAAACCTGACGCAACATGCGGACACAGTTACGGTGAATTGACAGCCCTTTGTTCAGCAGGCTGGATAGATATAAACACATTTTTCCTTCTTTCAATTTCAAGGGGC
>JAJSZP010000153.1 GCA_030262775.1 Deltaproteobacteria bacterium
AACGGCTGAACTATTTTATAAGGCGGTTTCTTCTTGTAATCCCGACTTTTCTTGGAATTACTATTTTGTGTTTCGGGCTTATACAGTTTGTACCCGGCGGCCCTGTGGAGCAGATCATCATGAAGATGAAAGGAATAGGCGCTGGTGAATCAAGCAGAGGAGCAGGGGCTCAAGCATCCATTTCTATTCAACAGCGGAAAGCCATAGAAGCTCATTTTGGTTTTGACCAACCATTTTACAAGCAATACTGGAAATGGCTTGTGACAGACAGGCTGGGAATGAAAATGGAATCCTATAAATTTCCCAACAAAACCGCATGGCAATTAATTAAGGAACGTTTTAAGGTCTCACTTATCTTTGGGGTTGCAGGCTTTGTATTATCCTATCTTGCCTGCATCCCGCTTGGCATATTAAAAGCCTTGCGTCATAATAAAATGTTTGATTTTGGTTCAAGCTTGATCATTTTTGTGGGGTATGCAATTCCTCCTTTTGCTTTCGGAATGGTGCTTAAAATGTTTTTTTGTGGTACAGTAGAAGGTTTGTGGGATTTTTTCCCGGTATCCGGATTTTACTCGGATAATTTTGCTGCAATGACATTCCAGGAGCAAACAAAGGATATATTTATGCACATGTTTCTTCCTGTACTCTGCTATATAATCGGGAACTTCGCAATCCTGACTCTGCTCATGAAAAACTCACTTCTTGAGCAAATAAGTAAAGATTATATAAGGACTGTCCTTGCAAAAGGAGGAAGCTTTTCAAGGGCAATATGGGGACATGCTTTTCGCAATTCTTTAATCCCTATTGCAACGGGCTTTGGCTCCATTTTAACTGTTATGTTTGCAGGGTCTGTTATTATTGAGCAGGTTTTTGAGATACCGGGGATGGGACGTCTGAGTCTTGAGGCAATTGTGAGCAGGGATTATCCTGTTTTCATGGGAATTCTTTCGCTTACTTCAGTTCTTGGGCTTATCGGAAATATCCTTTCGGATTTCCTGTATATCCTTATAGATCCAAGAATAGATTTTCAGAAAAACTGATACAATCAGCGATGTTTTTTAATTCTTACAAAAATCCGATAGCCAGGAAAAGGTTTTTACGTTTCAAGGAAATGAAACGTGCCTATCTCTCGCTTTGGATACTGGCGATTCTTTATCTTATCAGCCTTGGCTCCGAACTGATCTGCAACAACGCTCCTTTATATGTCAGATTTAACGAAAAATCCTATTATCCTTTATTTAAATACTATTCCGAAGATATATTTACAGGAAATAATAAAACAAAACCTGACTACAAAAAATTAAA
Source organism: Deltaproteobacteria bacterium (assembly GCA_030262775.1). Taxonomy (GTDB): domain Bacteria; phylum Desulfobacterota; class Desulfobacteria; order Desulfobacterales; family ETH-SRB1; genus B13-G4. Next base: position 1,306 of record JAJSZP010000153.1, read on the forward strand.
TAATCTTTCTTTTTTTAAAGAAAACCCCGACAATTTTATGATCTTTCCGCTGGTTCCCTATGGACCTTTTGAAAGCATTGATCCTGAATCAATTGCGGTTTCAGACAATGTAACAATTGATTTAACACCCCTGCCAAAAATTGGCACTATCAATATAAGAAAAGATTATTCAATTGAAAGATCCGACTCATTTGGTTTATTTATCAGCAGGAAGGAAAGGGAAGTAAGGGATCTTGTCATTAACGAATATTTCATAATCCCAAAAGAGTTAAAGCTTGCAGTTGAAAAACGATTCGCAAACAACAAAGCCCCCCGGATTACTCATATAACTAAAACTTATGACGGGATGGAGGTAGAGGTGTCGCTTTCTACTTTTTCTCCACGAAAAAAGCCGCCAAAAAGCGTCAGGCTTCTATTAAGAGAAGTTGCGCAAAAAGATCAAAAAGCCCTGAAGCTGGTTTTTAACAGAAAACTCGAACTAATTCAGAATAATTTGTTATCAAATGGATATGAAATCTGGAAAGAGCTTTCAGTTCTGGATAAAGAATTACTGCTCAAGCTTGTCAAAACACGCTTTTTAAATCCCGTGGATCCAACAACACTAACCATAAGAAGCCAAATATACCTCATTGATGTTGTCAAGGAAGATGTCCGCTTTCCATTCGCTCCTTCTAAAGGCCATATATTGGGTATTGATGGAGCAGGCAGAGATGTATTTGCCAGGATTTTTTATGGTATGAGAACTTCAATCAGCTTCGGCCTGATGCTTGTGGTCAGCTCAATGGCGATCGGCATTATTTCCGGATCTGTTCAGGGGTATTATGGAGGGGCTATTGATATAACCTGCCAGCGCCTTATTGAAATCTGGAGCGCACTTCCGTTCCTATATATTATGATACTTATGGGCTCAACCTATGGAAGAAGCTTTACTCTACTTTTGTTTTGCTATGGACTTTTCAACTGGATAGGAATCTCTTATTATATCAGGGCGGAATTTCTCCGCCTGCGCAAACAAACATTTGTAGAGGCTGCTGTCTGCACGGGCATATCTTCGCGCAAAGTAATTTTTAAACATATTCTTCCAAACGCCATGGTACCGGTTATCACATTTTTCCCTTTCTCTCTGGTTGGTGCAATAGGAGCACTTACCGCCCTTGACTATCTTGGGTTTGGGCTTCCGCCGCCGACTCCAAGCTGGGGTGAACTTCTTTTTCAGGCCCAGCAATACAGATGGGCGTGGTGGCTTATACTATATCCATCTCTTTCTTTATTTATAGTTATGCTTCTGGGGGTTTTCGTTGGTGAAGGAATAAGGAACGCATATGATCCAAAAAAATTCACCAGGCTTGAATGAAAAGAGTGTACCCTTTTTACTTCAACCCAAGGATCTGTTGTTGCCGGAAACCGGGTGCACGTACTTCAGTCGGATGTATCGTGTTCCCAGCCATTGCATGCTCTTTGAAAGATTGGGTCTCATTGTCCGCAACAGGAGATGATAATGATTGTCCATCAAAACATAAGCATAAATTTCAATCTCAAACCCTTCTGACATATCTGCCAGGATGTATAAAAAATCCTGTCGATCTTCATCACTGTGAAATATGTTGCTCTGATGATTTCCTCGTGAAAGAATATGATAATATGTCCCTTCAAATTCTATTCTCAGTTGTCGTGTCATGCACTAAAATCTATAAAGTCTATTTCGACTCGTCATGCTTATTATAATAATCAAGGTTTGACCCCATATCCCTCCATGCTTATTATAATAATCAAGGTTTGACCCCATATCCCTCCTGACCCCATATCCCTCCATATCCACCATATCCAATATTTGACGGATGTACCGAAAAGACTGACCTTCGCAGCCATTGCGCTCTATGGCGAAGTCATCAACTTCCCTGCAAAATACCACTCACCTTCGAGAAAGCAGCGGCCATTCGTTTTGATCCATTCCGCATATTTTTTTAAGGCCTGCTTTTGCTGTGATACCAGCATGTCGGTTTCAAAGGGGAAGTCAATGCCATAGCGGATTACAAATTCTTCATACGCCATTTGCCGTACCAGACGCGGGCTTTTTTCGGATTCCAGGTTTTCCAATAAACAGGCTGGTGAATAAGGTTTGCCGTTGCGGTAACGGATGCCGGGGATGAAGTTTGACTTATTTTCAGCCCACCACTTTTGCCATCCTTCCGGTCGTTGCGACAGACGAGTAATGGTGGTGCCTGGTTCTTCTCCAGGGGGATAGAGGCTTTCCCCGAGTTTCAGTTTTTCAAGTTCTTCTTCAAATAGTTCTTCTTCATCTATTTCTTCAGGAATAAAAACTTCTTCGTAAATACCCGCGCCGGTTATGAGATTTAATCCCATTGCCGCAGACTCAGCAAGATCGGTATTACCAAGACCTGATAGAAGTATCTCAACAGCCGAAATATCCCCGAGCAAACCTAATGCAATTAAGCAATCAGGATATACTTTGTCATTGGCAGCGCTTTCTATCAACACCGCTGCTGTTGAGCGACCCCCTCCAAGCCCAAGCGGCAGGAACGGCCAATTTTCTGAATGGATAGAATGCAAGCAATGATCTAAGGTCTGCGGATCGCCGATACGCAAAAGCGCCAGCGCTGTTGCAGAACAAACTGATTCATCTTCGTGTTGAAGATATTTATTGAACAAAAGTGTGCGAGCGTATTGTTCGCGAAGCCGGCCAATGGCCAGGATGATGTTGGATTCTGCTTGTGAATTGTTTTGCTGTAATGCTGCGAGTAGTTCCCTTTCAAAAGGCAATCGCCGATACCCTGCAAGTTTGGCTACGACAGGAATTAACTTCTGATTTCCTTCTGACAGAATACGAATAAATTCATCTTTCCATTCCGCGGGCAGCTCATGGTTGAGGGCGTCACTTATGGCTTGAACCCTTTCTGTATCCTTTGGATCAAGGGCTTCCAAACATTCATGCACAAAGTCCAGCCGGTTTTGCCGACAAAAAACTCTTACCGCTGCATGAAGTTCGCCAAAGTCGCCTTCCATTGCCTGAGTTTTGCAAATATTCAATGCCGGTTCTTTGCCATCTACAAGAGCGTCAATATGCGCTTCAAAGCGTTCTTCAAAGTCTGCGATGTCGAGCCACGTTATTTCGGGATCATCAAACAGGGTCAAACGCTGCTCGTAAAGAAAGGAGGCTTCCTCAAGATGTTCCTGGTATAGTTCTGTTGCAAAATTTGACATTGTTTGGGTCATTATTTCTTGTTTCTGTTGAGGTAATTATCTCTGATTTCTCGTAAGAAAATCATGAAGTCGTTGAGGTGTTTCTTCAATACTCCATATACAAGGATATCTTCGATTCTATCGTAACCATGCACAAGGATATTTCTCGTGCCCGCCATGGGTACCAGGAACACAAGGCTTGTTTCGCTCAAGATGCCCGCTTCTGCAAGGACTGTAAAAACCCCTTTGTTATCATTCGGTTCCTTGAAATTTTCCTGAGAAATGATGATTTTTGCGATGTCCAGGCAGGTTTCAATTGCCACATGGAGATTTCTTTCAGAAATATCTTTGGCATCCTGAGAAGCCTGATACTCGGAAAAAGAACGGATTTGTAGGGAAAGTTGTTTGAGTCTCTCAACCCGCTCTCCGACAATTTTCATCTTTTTTTCTATTAATTTCATAAGCCATCTTATAGCCGCGAAAGAAATCTTGATCGTAATTCCATGATAAATGGCATAAAATCGTAATACATACCCCGAATTTTTGTCTCGTATTCAAGCCTTCTGTCCTGGTCTGCTTCATATACACAACACCCGCTTGACACTGCTTCATAGGCCAGTTCAATAGAGGAGGAATTGAGGATGATTACATCCGTCTCTTTCCAAAACTTCGTCCCTATTCGCATTGCAGTCATGTAGGCACGCCCGGTCGTGTTAAAGGGGTCAGCCTTATAAGCTTTCTCATCTATAAGAAAGGCCAAATCCATATCAGACAGCGCCTTCTCTTTTCCCTTTGCATAGGACCCAAAAAGGTAAACTACGACTATACAGGAAGAGTTTTCTATAATTTCTTTGAAAAACATCTTTAACTCTTTTGTTATATCAGGCAATGCTTTCATTTTATGATAGAAGGCTGTTTTTGTATGGATATGGGTTTTTCTTGACTTATCCTTTGATATGAGACGCTATTTACTTATTTATAGGATGGCCCGGAGCTATGTGCTATCAGCAATTCTAATTGAGGAAGGCGTATTAGTTATATGTCGACGACTGATAACACAGTGAAATTAATTATCTGAAAGTCTATAGCTAACCGCATAAGATGCCTCTATCCCGATCAGGCAAACATCAACTTTCCCACTGGATGAGGAATATTCCGTCCTAATTCTGTCGCTGTTTCGATCCATTCATTAATTACAGTCTCAGCATTTGCAAGAGCCTCTTGATATGTTTTTCCATCCGCCATGCAACCAGGTAATTCAGGTACCTCTGCGACAAAAGCTTCGTCTTCCTTGCTCCAATAAATGATTATTTCATATCTGCTTGTCATCCTTTTCTTCCTCCAAGCTTGTGTTTGAGAATAACTTTCCGAAGCTGCTTAACCTGATAAGATTTGGCTTTTGATCCCTTTGGCTGTAAATTCAGGATTTCCTCAACACCGT
>JAJSZP010000154.1 GCA_030262775.1 Deltaproteobacteria bacterium
TAACGCACAATGCCAAGGACTTTATGGGGATCACGGCTCTTGATGTCATTACGGAAAAGCAGAAGTAGTCTGGGCTCAGCAGTCTAAGAAATGGTGGAAACAGAAAATTAAGAAAATACATTATAACAATTGCATGCACTCTGACACCCAAAGCCGAGCCGCTTTTTACCTTTGCGCAGTCAGTGTAAAAAGTCGCTCTTGCCAAGGCATCGTTGGCTGTGGGCGCAGGTGATGCGTACGTTGGGGTTGCATAACAGGAGAAGAAATCATGAAAAAATACATTTTAGCAACATTCGTTCTTTTGCTTAGTTTTTCTATCACTAATGCAAATGCCATTCAAAGGCAAAGAGCGATGAATTGGTGTTGGGCTGCATGTGTTCAAGATGTTTTGTTTCAAGCAGGTATTAGTCAAAGTCAGGTTCAGATAGCTGCGACATTAGATGGCTGGCCTCAAGACCGCCCTGCCTCCACCCAAGAGCTGGCTAGGCTTTTGCAGTATTACAAATTAAGAGCATGGCAAGCTGGTCGTCCAGGTTCCCCACAAGAGCTTTACGGAACTCTTTCATCAGGATGGAAGATCATTGCATTTGTTCGTCCATCGAATGGGCCTGTTGGTCACTTTATTGTTCTGCAGGGTATTAATCCGAGAACAGGCGGAATTATAGTGTCTGATCCGGCGACGGGTGCTACATATCAAAATTCACCTCAACAGCTTTATTACGCATGGCGGTGGGTTGATTCTGTAATGGTTGGCAGATAATTATTTTTTTTATATAGTCAAACAACAGATTTTAGCTAACGCAAAAAGTCAGCGAAATGTTGCGATAAATTGATATGCCTTGGTCGGTTTTTTGTGCAGCTCATTCTGGTCGTTGGGCAATATGAATAAGATTATTTGAGGTTGTGCTTTTAACTTATTGGAACGTTTGCAATTAGCCAGCCTTTTCTCATACATACGCTGTATTTATCAAAGGAGTTACGTATGCCTGAATATAATGATACAATTAAATACATGTTCGAAAAGCAAATTGCTTTATTAAAGAATGAAATTGATGACCTCAAATTCGAAATAGTTACACGCCAAAAAAAACCGTGGCATCGTGAGGCAGCGGCACTAATTGCATTTGCAGCATTATTATTTTCTTTTGGGACCACAGTTGTATCCTACGTTAGAACCGCTCAACACGATGTTTTGAATTCTCGTATCGAACTCAGCTCGCTTATCAAAGAAATATCTAACATTCCAGAACTGCATGCAAAAATAATGAAAACCTATCAAGGTAGCCCTAGAGTAATTGCAGGCCTTTCAGCGCAGCTTAATAATCGTAATCTTGTGTTGTCTAAGCAGGCTGCATCAGTGATCGATAGAATTGAAAATTGCTATTTTGGAGGAGACACAGTGCTTGATGTTGAGTATTTAGCTGTAGCAACAGCTCTTGGAGCTTCCTTGCAATATGACAAGGCTGAAGTTTACCATGAATTGGCTTTTAAACGTGCTGCAGATCCTTCCGCCGCCGCAGGTGCCCTTCGGTCGAAAGCTGGTATTGCCATGGCAGGAGGTGATGCGGACAAAATGAGAAAGTTTATGCAGAAAGCCCGACAAGTTTTCAGTATCCAAAAATTCCAATCAACGCTGCAACTTACTAAGGATATTGTAAATGCAAACACAGAAATACAATGGGGTATGGCAGAACTCGAGCTAAATAAATGCGATAACGCACGCGAGCATAAAATAAAAACAGAGCATCTCGTTCAGGACATTCCACAGGGATCTACGAGGACTCAGTTTTTATGGCTCCTCGAGGATTTATCGACCGGTATCGAAAAATGTATAGCGAACTCTTCTATACATAATTAATAATAACCCTTGTCAATTATACAAAAAACAGAATGAGTTGAAATTATAAATCCGAAATTGTAGGCCCAACCATGCGCTCCACCAGACACCAGAAGCCAGCGCGTTTTTCTCTTTTGCCATTTTCGGTATAAAACGTCGCTTTTGCCAAGTCCTTATTGGCTTCTGGTGCTGGTGAGCTTTACGATATGCTATAAAATTTAATACAAACATCAAACGCATAAGGAATTATCCATGATTGTAACCACTAATGGCCCTCAAAACATAGGACAAATTCAAAGGCATTTTACCCACGGAAATTTATTCCTATCACCGGAAGAATATCAGCGCGAAAATGCATGGAATCTTTACCAAAAACGCCTATTGATTGACACAATTTTTCAAGGAATGGATATACCAAAACTATACCTTTGGAAGATAGACCATCAAACACTTCATAATGGTTATCCTGATGGAGATACAAAAAATATTTACTCTGCTATTCTTGAACGGAAGAGAAAGGATAATGATGACCCAGATCCATATTTGTTTGAAGCAGTTGATGGTCAGCAGCGTATACGAACTATACTTGAATATATGGGGGTTAATCCGCCAAACGATAAAGTCTACAGGGGTATTTGGGGGGGTACCATTTCCCGCCATGGATGAAACTCCAATGGCTAAAGGAAGAACATTTGATAAATTGAATGCTGAGCAGCAAATCAAGTTTGAAGAAAGACCTTTAACAGTAATGGTTTTAGAAAAAGCCACCATAAATGAAGTTCGAGATATGTTTTTACGTTTACAGAATGGTACTCCTCTCAATGCGCAGCAAAAACGTGATGCAATGGGATCTTATATCGGTAGAGTTGCTCGTGATATCTCTATAATGCCATTTTTTAAGGTAAGCGTGCCGTTTGATAATAGCGGGGCAGCTCATCATTTAGTGGCATCACAAATGCTTCTTCTCGAATTAAAAGACAAAATAGTAAGTTGCACTTCACGTCAACTTGACAAAATTTATGAACACTACAAAAAGGTTAGTGTCGATCCTACGATTGTTGGGAAGGTGAAGAAGATCGTCGGGATATTAGGAAATATATTTTCGGCGAAGAATCACCATCTAAATCGCTCGTATGTTTTAGGCTTTTATTGGGCGATTTCTCGAATATTAAACATATACACAATCAACGGCTCTGAATATCAACAAATAAAAGAAAATTTTGAAAAACTGGATGACTCACGGCTTGTTGCTATGAACAGAGATTATTCCAACAAGACAGATGATGAAATTTATTTTAATTTAAGTCTTTCAATGTCACGAGGAACAGATGGTGCTGATGGTATCAACACCCGTCATACGATATTATCACAGTTCTTATTTGATAAGGTTAACCTTCTGGCACATCCTTCACTTGATCCAAAGCGTAGTTTCACTCATGAAGAAAAGCTTATATTGTTCCGAAGGGCACAAGGTTGCTGTCAATTAGAACATAGTGGCAAAGTTTGTGGCAGACTAATAGATTTTGATGACGCCGTTGTTGATCATATCATACCTCATAGCAAAAACGGATTAACCGTCTTAGAAAATGGTAGAATTTCATACAAATCATGTAATATCTCTAGAGGGAATCGAGACGATTTTAATCCAGAGGTAAATTGCCATCTTATAGAACATAATGAACCAGATGGAGTTACCGAATAAATTTAAAGAGGAAAAGCATATCAAAACGCTCCACCTGACACCAGAAGCCGGGGCGTTTTTCGCTTTTGCTATTTCAGAGCAAAACTTTACTTTTGCCAAGTTCTCATTGGCTTCTGGTGCCGGTGAGCTTTACGTTGGGCATCAAAGCAACTCCGGATAAAATATACGGTGTAAATAGACGAATCAAAGTATGAAAATAAATGACATTACAGGATATTACTAATGGTAGAGATAGTTGGGATTATTGTTTGTTCATTCCTTGCTTGGAATTTTTTCAATGAAATTATGAAAGGAGTTAACAAGCGCAAAGATAGAAAAGAAAGTCAAAGGAAACATGCAATATTTACACCATATTTTGACAAATATTATCCCAAAATAAAAGAACTTAAAACTGTCCAGGAATTAGAAACCTACAAAAAATCTTTGCCTGACCCAAATTCTGCTAAGATTAAAAAACTTGAAAATCAGACTGGTAGAAACATAATTCACGAAGCTCAACGATGGATAGATGATGATATAAAAAAGCTAAAAGAAGAGACAGCTAAACTTCAAGAAATAAAGAGTAAAGAAGAGAAAATTAAGAAAGATCGAGACGCAAAAGAAGAGAAAATTAAGAGAGATCGAGACGCATGGGTTAATGAGCGTCATAAATTAGAAAAAAGTAAAGGTTTTGTATATATCCTTTCAAATGCTTCAATGCCAAATATAATTAAAATTGGTTATAGCACTAAAAAACCGCATGAAAGAGCCAACGAACTATATACAACTGGAGTTCCAACACCATTTACTGTTCTTCATGCTTGGAGCACGCCAACTGAAAGAATTGCTCAAAACCTCGAACGTCATATACATCAGAAATTTGCAAATTCAAGGCTTCATGGAAACAGAGAGTTTTTTAATATAAACTGCCTATCAAAAGTAAAAATGCATCTTGAAGAAAATGTGGGCAAGGAAATTACTTATTATTAAGGCACAAATTGCCCAACGACGTTCCACCAGAAATTTTTTACGCTATGCTCCAAAGTTTCCGGTGAACTAAACGTTGGACTGATTGGAGAATTTTATATGTCGCCCCAAAAAGCATCAGAACCCTCAGATCATCATGCATACGATTGGGTAATCTTTTATAAGGATACATTTCATTTTTATCTGCGCTCAATACAATTTTATAGATCGCTGCTGGAAAAGGATATACATGAAATCGAAAATGATACCGATCTTAAAGAGCTTATTGAGGATAAGGATAAAAATTCTTTACAAATTTACAGAGAGCATTCTCGTTCAAAGCGGGTTGAAGATTGGCTGAATAAACATATTGAAAAAGGTGGTCCAGATGCATTTGATTATGACGTCTCAATTTCGCATGGTACAGTTCGGTATATCAAAGGTGCAGCAATTCTATATTTGAAACACCTGAAAAATAGGAGGAATATTCTTTCTTCAAAGCCAAATATTTCCAAGTACGTATTAGAAACTGTTGATAACCAGATTTCATCTTATGAAGAAAATTTAAATATTGGTGTATTTGAGAATGCCTCGCCTCTATCCTTCCTTCTCGATGAACTAATTGAGAACGAAATCGAGGATAAGACAGGGGAATCGCAAACTAAACTAGCCAAGGTCGAAAGACCAAGACCAGTCGTAATTGATTCCATTCAAATTGTTGATTCTGAATTACGAGAGAGGTGTTTAGATTTATTCGATGCATTTCATAAAGACGGTAAGCACGAGCGTCTTGATACCGTCATTGCGGAAGCGACAAGAATTTTAGAAACGAGACTTAGAACATTAACAGGCTCTCCGCAGGAGTGTATTGGGGTTGATTTGGCAAAGGCTGCTTTTGCCGGTGAGTATCCAGTTTTACGAGTAAGCGATGTTAACTCTGAACAAGAGGCTGTACATTTGTTGTTCCGTGGTACGTTTGGCTTTATACGAAACCCGGTTCAGCATAAGCTGCTCGGCAAATTAAGTCCTGATAGGGTTTTACAGATATTGGGATTCATAGACCATTTACTTTTTGTGGCTGATACCGCACGGCGTAAAAAGCCCATTGACGATTAAATGTCCAACCAGGCGCTACACCTGACACCAAAAGCACGCGCGTTTTTTGCGTTTGCCATATCAGTGTAAAACTTTGCTTATGCGAAGTCATCATTAGCTTTTGGTGCTGGTGAGCTCTACGTTATCTACTTTTAAAGCAACAGTAGAAAGCGTCCGTTATGTTAGCAATAAAAAACAATTGGTTTATTCAAGGATTAATCGTAGGCATTGCCTTGGGTGTAATAAATTTA
>JAJSZP010000155.1 GCA_030262775.1 Deltaproteobacteria bacterium
GTCAGAGTTTATCCGGTTGCTGCAATAAGTAAAGGCTTAAATGGAAAATCTCTGTGCGAATATGGAGAATTAAAGAAAGCGGGGGCAATAGCTCTTTCTGATGATGGCAATCCTGTAAGCGACAGTCAGCTTATGCGAAGGGCTATGGAATATGCAAAGGGATTCAGCCTGCCCATTATTTCACACTGTGAGGATTATAATCTTGCTGCAAACGGAGTAGTTAACGAAGGCGCTGTTGCAACAAATTTGGGACTGGCCGGAATACCCAATGCTGCTGAAAGCACTATGGTTATGCGAGATATAGCTCTTTGCGAACTAACAGAAAGCCGTCTGCACATTGCCCATGTCAGCACAAAAGAATCGGTACAAGCGATAAGAAATGCAAAGAAAAGAGGAGTACGGGTAACTGCTGAAACAGCGCCGCATTATTTTACACTGACCGAAGATGCTGTAAAAGGGTATAATACTAATGCGAAGATGAATCCTCCTCTACGCTCAAGTCAGGATAGAGAGGCTATTCTGGCTGGACTCGCTGATGGAACAATTGACGTTATAGCAACTGATCACGCGCCTCATTCTTACATTGAAAAAGAGGTGGAATTTGACCGGGCCGCTAATGGTATTGTTGGACTTGAAACCTCTGTTTCTCTGTCCTTGAAACTGGTTCAGAATAGTATAATATCGTTAACAGAACTTGTCGAAAAAATGTCAACAAATCCGGCAAGAATTCTTGGGCTCGACACCGGCATAACAGCCGGCAAACCCGCTGATATTACTATCATTGATCCAGACCTTTCATATAAAATTGATTCCAACAGGTTTAAGTCACTTAGTCGAAACACGCCTTTTGACAAATGGAATATGAAGGGAAAAGCAATTCTAACCATGGTTGGCGGGAAGGTTGTATTTGAAAGATAATCTTATTGAGAAAAGACTTAGGTGGTTGATGTGTTGCAGGGTTGTAATTGCAACCTTCCTGCTCGGCATTACAACTTTTATTCGGCTTAAAGAAACAGAACCATCTCTACAGGCAACGCTCTCGCCAGTATATTTCATTATAGCATTAATCTATCTTTTTTCTTTTGCATGCTTTTTTATTCAAAAGATCATCAAAAACATCAAGCTGAATGTCTACATACAAAGCCTTTCAGATATTTCACTGATAACCGGACTTGTATATGTAACCGGCGGAATTGAGAGTATCTATTCTGTCCTTTATCCACTGGTCATCATCTTTTCAGTTCTCTTTTTGGCAGGCAAGGGAGGGTTAATCTCAGCCTCGGTCAGCAGCATATTTTACGGGCTGCTGCTTGATCTGGAATACTATGGCATTATTCAACCAATATACACATGGGATTATGATTACAACTCCAGCGCTGGTTATGTCTTTTCGAGAATATTTGTCCATATTATATCTTTCTATATTATTGCATTGCTGACAAGTTTTGCCGTCGAACAGGAAAAGACGGCCAGGGACCTCCTGGAAAAAAAGGAAAGCGCATTTGATCAACTCGACCTGCTGCACAAAAGCATAATTGAGTCTGTAGACACGGGAATCTTAACAGTCGATCTTAATGGGGATATAAAATCCTTTAACAGAGGAGCTGAAAAGATTACCGGTTTTTTATATTCTGAAATTATAAATAAAAATATCAATGATGCCCCCACTCTTATTTCAAATCTGCTGAATAAAGGGAACCGATGGAAACCGAGAAGCAGGTTTGAAGTTGCGGGTTCGGGGAAAATACTGGGTTGTTCTGTTTCCCCTCTTGTTGACGGCAATAGAAAAAAAATCGGAAATATTCTGATCTTTCAGGATTTGACGGTTATTAAGGAAATGGAACGTAAGATTGAAAAAAATAAAAGACTCGCCTTTGTTGGTGAAATAGCGGCTGGTCTCGCCCATGAAATAAGAAATCCTCTTGCGTCAATCAGTGGACCGATTCAGATGCTGAGCAAAGATTTAAAGCTGGACGAGACAGACACAAAACTAATGCAGATCATTCTAAGAGGAAAGGACAGGCTTGAAGATTTTGTTAAAGACTTCCTTCTTCTGGCGCGGCCAAAACAGTCTGAGCGTAAGGATATTAACATTAAAGCCATTATAGATGATGTTCTTGAATCTCTTCGCTTTAGTCCTGAATGGCGTGAAGATATTGAAGTAACCAAAGATTTATGCAATCAAAGCAGTATATATGGGAACAGAGCGGAAATAAGGCAGGTGATCTCGAATATAATTTCAAATGCCGCCCAGTCAATGCCGGAAGGAGGCATATTAAAAATAGAAACCACCCCCTTCCCACCCCCTTCCCATTTAGTAAAGGGGGGTAAGGAAAAATTTTTAGATAGAAAACAATATCTTAAAATACGCATAAGCGATAGTGGCTGTGGAATCGAAGGAAAAGATCAGGACAGATTGTTTGAACCCTTTTACACAACAAAAGAAAACGGCACAGGCCTTGGACTGGCAATTGCGAACAGGATTGTGGTAAATCACATGGGGAAGATCAGAATCGAAAGCAAACCAGGAAAAGGAACGGATTGTATAGTATTGCTGCCGCAGCAGGAGGTCTCAAATGGCGAAGATTCTCGTTGTTGATGATGATCAGGGCATGAGAGAATTTCTTGAGATACTGCTTGCCAGAGAAGGATATGAGATTATTTCTGCTTCTGGAGGTAAAGAAGCGTTAAGTCTCTGCAAAAAGCATAAATTCGACCTGGCCATTACTGATCTTAAAATGCCCAATGTCGATGGAATTGATGTTTTGAAAAGTATCAAAGAGATTTCACCTGAAACCATGGTCATTTTAATCACAGCATACGCTTCCGGGGAGACAGCGGTTGCCGCAATGAAAGAGGGGGCATACGACTATCTTGAGAAAAATTTTGACGTTGAGGAACTCAAGGCTGTGATAAAGGACGCTCTCAGCAAGAAAGGCGTCAAAGAGGAAGACGCTGTTTTCATGAAGGATGTAGAGGATGCTCTTTCCTTTGGAAATATGATCGGAAAAAGCAAGGAAATGTTAAAGGTATATTCACTTGTTAAAAAAGTCGCAGATACTACCGCCAACGTTCTAATTACCGGTGAGAGCGGCACTGGCAAGGAGCTTGTTGCCGGGGCCATCCATGAAAACAGTTCCAGAAAAGATAAACTCTTTGTTGCTATAAACTGCGGTGGCATACCGGAAAACCTCTTGGAAAGTGAATTGTTCGGTTATATGAAGGGGTCATTCAGCGGAGCCCATGTGGATAAACCCGGCCTTTTTGAGGTCGCGCACAGGGGAACGATCTTTCTTGACGAGATCGGTGAGTTGCCCCCGTTTCTTCAGGTCAAACTGCTCAGGGTGGTTCAGGAAAAAACCTTCAGAAGAATAGGTAGTACAGAGGATATCAAGGTTGATGCAAGGATCATATCCGCCACAAATCAGGATCTGGAGCAAAAAGTTAAAAATAGCGGTTTCAGGGAGGATCTCTTTTACAGACTCAACGTAATTCCTGTAAAGATTCCGCCTTTAAGGGAAAGAGATGAAGACATTCCCCTGCTGGCAAAATATTTTATAGAAAAGTATTCGAAAGAATTTGGAAAGGAGATTAAGAAGATATCTCCTTATGCTCTTCGGCTTCTTATGGGGTATCCTTTTCCCGGAAATGTAAGGGAGCTGGAAAATATCATTGAAAGAAGTGTCGCCCTGGAAACCACGAATATAATTTTACCGGAAAACCTCGTTATATCTGGAGCCGGTGATATTGGCCAGGATACTGTTTTAAATGCCGGCATTCCTGATGAAGGTATAAACTTGAATGAAGAGCTGGCAAGGTTCGAGGGGCTTTTGATAAAAAAAGCCCTTCAAAAGGCAAATGGTTCAAAAACAAAGGCCGCTAAATATCTCAAAATAAGCTTCGATTCGCTGCGCTACAGACTTGAGAAACTCAATACTTAAGCGCTTGCAATAAAATTTTATGGTGCCAATCAATGGGTTGAACCTCAGGGCTGTAATTGCCATAGAGCCAAAATGGCGAAAAGTGTCCCGCTTCAAGTTGGTAGTAAAAAAGAAGAAACTATTATGACTAGAAAACCAAGGCTACCCAATGAAAAAGGTTTTACACTCATTGAGCTGATGATAGTTGTCACAATCATCGGCATCCTGGCTGCAATCGCCACTCCTAATTTTATTTCCTATAGAACAAAGGGTCTGAGCTCTGCAGCAAAAACCGAGGCACGTGACTTCTACACAGCGGCCCTGGCTTACTTTTCTATTGCCGACCGCAATAGAACCGTTACCAGAGCTACTTGCCCTAATTTTGGTGCAAATAATGAAATAAAACATACCGGTAATTTATCATATACTGCAGCTACCGGTGCAGTAGGTATCACAAAGCCCGAATTTGTGCATACCAATGGCGGTGATACCTACATACTGGCCACTGATGGCAGTATTTCCACGAAGAAGAAAAAAACGGAGTCAGCGTTGACGGTAGAGACGGCAACGGCAGAGGATTTCACTGGAGATTAAGCAACACTCTTGCACCGGAATAATGAAGCCATGTCCTTATTGAAACCTGAACTATTCGTATTAATAGAGCCTCTTGCAGAAACATCCATCTGCATTAGGAATAATTGTTGCATTCGCCTTCTTTGCCCTTATTCAGAGCTCTTCGGGCGGTTATTCCTTTTCCTTCTCCATAAAAGGAAAAAGAACTCCTTGAATCTTGAACCAAATCTGTGATACTTTTCTCATAAAACTGCCTCCTTGTTTCAACTAATTATTCAACCAGATCAATTAGTTGTAATATATCATAGAGGCAGCTTCTTTACCATAATTATTCCTCTACTGATCAAAATAATTCAAAAGTTTTTTTGTTTCTGCAAGAGGCTCATAAGATAGCTATTTTCAACACCCTTTAAAGGTAGTGGCTTAAACCGATTAATTATGCATGATAATCATTTAAAATTAATGAAACTTGCAATCAACGAAGCTGTAAAAGCCGGTCAGAATAATGAAGTTCCAATTGGTGCGGTTATCGTTGCTGAATCAGGCGAAATACTCTCCATGGCGCATAACAGTACAATAAAGCTTTCTGATCCCACGGCTCATGCAGAAATACTTGCGCTACGTATGGCAGCGAAGAAGCTTCTTAATTACAGGTTGTTAAACATAACTTTGTATGTTACTGTCGAGCCGTGTATTATGTGTATGGGAGCAATTATACATGCTAGAGTTTCAAGGATAATTTTTGGTACAAATGACCCCAAATGGGGAGCAGCCGGATCTCTTTATAATTTTGCAAATGATTCCAGGCTTAATCACCAGCCGAAAATTATTGGTGGGGTATGCAAAGATGAGTGTAAATCTTTAATCCAGGATTTTTTTCGCTCAAAACGCAAATCATCGTTGGTTTGCGTTTTGAGCTAACTTTTTCAACCTGTGCGGTTAGGCCTGCCCTTTACCCGTAAAAAACAACTGAACAAAACTGTCTGCATGGTGAGTTTAAGCGTATATATATTTATAAGATTTCCACATACGCCTTGAAATTAAATGATATTGAATTGGGTAACGTTTTTTAGTTGTAATGCCACACATGTTTTCTAAATTGAGACACAAGTTGGCCAAGGCCCCCAAGAGCTGAGAAGCCATATACTTTGGGCTTGATCCAGTGCCAGAAAATTTCTACAGGATTATATTAGAATTTGGATAACCGCGCCCTATGGGCGGGGGTAAAAATAGTTTTGCGTAGAGATCTGCCCAGATGTATTTCCTAATTGAGTTGTTCCCGCAATTCAAAAAGGA
>JAJSZP010000156.1 GCA_030262775.1 Deltaproteobacteria bacterium
AGTTGTCAATCTCAGGGAAAAAGATCACATTACAACTCTTGGACATATTAACGGCAAAACCGCTGTTGAGAACAAAATTAACTTTCCTGCAAATGATGTAACAATTGATAACGCTGACTGGGTATTCGAAATCTCCAATTCCTTTCCTTTTATGGGTGCAACTTTTATATTAAAGTCAAGCGCTGATAAAAGAATAGAAAATGCGAATCCTTTCGAAATTATTAACAAACACAAATCTTCGAAATTAAAAACCGGTATAAATGAGTTCAAAGACAATGACCCGCTGACTATATCATTGGGCAGAACGTCCACAAACGCAGATCTGCTTACAGAGTTAGCTAAGAAATCGTGCTTGTTTGAGTTTGATTTACATGGAAAGCCTGCCGGCATTCAATATGAAAAAACAAAAAATGGGGGAATTCGACAGACAATTAAAAACCACCATCTGTTTGAAATTGTATCCAACAATCCTTTTTTACCTGATACTTATAAACAGGCAATGGTGCTTATCCCCGGCATTCAGGGCCCTAATAAAATTGTGGGGGAATATAAAAAGTCTGCCGGCACTCACATCTGGGAATATCTGAGAGGAAACAGCTATATCCCCTGGGGACATTATGCGGCAAACATGGCACATGATTCCATCAGGTATAAGATCGGAGCACTTAAAAAAGAGGATTTGATTGGTCTCAGGCATTTATACTACCAGAGAGTTTACACACAGCTCGCCCAGAGTCTAAGCATTTCCATTCCCGCAAAAAAACGTACTCTCACAGAAGAAGAGTTAGAGTCTTTGCGGATACATCTTCTCGAAACCACAAAGGCTAATGAAGAAGATAAAACCAACTTGCCTTTTAACGCATCAATGTGGGGATGGAATTTCGGATTTGATCTATCTTCTTCAGGATACCGCCTCAATGCTTCTCATCAGCAAATACACCAGCAATTTGCCCTAATGCCAAAATATACCCCTGGTTTTATCAATGGAAAAAATGATGAAACCCACACTTTATTTCCAACCTATACTCAAGGAGATGAAGTATCTCTCTTCTGCCGCCGGTTCAGAAACAGTACCGGCAAGAACTTCTTTGAAACATACATTAATGCCATAAAAAATAACAGGAGAATGGATGGCAGAGAAGACAAGGCAAAAAGCCTTATTTTCTATCAGGACGAAAACATCATAGCTTTTGTACCCAAAGCCCAACGCTCTCAAGGAGAAGTACAGATTATGGCCACAGCAAATTGCGGCAATATTCTTGAGGCGAATTTTAGGGTGAGGAAATCTCTGGACATGGCTATTTTGACAACTGTAAGGATGCTGGAAAAATTGGGTGTGGAAATGATGATTTGTTACGAAACATCCAAGAGGTTTGATAATCCGGATAATGACCAGCGGCTTATGTACACTTTTATTCCACGTCATCCTAAATCGCCAGGGACTTACAGTCAGTGGCTATATCGCTGGATTATCGGGCATTATCCAGAAGATTTCGCCCATGACTGTAGTAGGGCTGTTAATCAGGAATTTTGATGTTTTTTAAAAGAATAAAACCGGCTGCTTCCAAATACTGGCTTATTGCTCTTGCCGGTCTGATGTGGAGCACAGTGGGTGTGATGCTTTGCAGCATGGCTTATTACTGGCTTAAAGGGGTTGACTGGCTGACTGCTTTTCTATTTGGGCTATTTGGAATCATTTTGTCATTGGCAGCATATCGCTTTGGATTTTCCGTAATTGCTCGAAAAAATATTGACCGTATCTGTCTGCTTCCTGAAAAAGGATGTATTTTCGCTTTTCAGGCCTGGAAAAGTTATCTTATAATTGCCTTTATGATTGCACTTGGAATCATTTTGCGGCATTCTCCTATTGCCAAACACTACCTGGCGATTATCTATACGACCGTAGGTGGAGCGCTCCTGCTGTCAAGTTTACACTATTACAAGGGGCTCTGGCGGTTGCTGATTCTAAAAAAACCATGTCTGCCTTCAAAAGAAGTTTAGTCATATACAACTTCTCTTCTGTTTTTGGGAACCAGGCGCTGGTTCAGTTTAATAGGTGAACACAACACGCCGAGATCAACGCAAATATTTGCTATAGACAGAGCCTCTTGTAGAAACAAAAAACTTTTGAATTATTTTGATCAATAGAGGAATAATTATGGTAAAGAAGCTGCCTCTATGATATATTACAACTAATTGATCTGGTTGAAGAATTAGTTGAAACAAGGAGGCAACTTTATGAGAAAAGTATCACAGATTTGGTTTAATATTCAAGGATTTCTTTTCCCTTTTATAGAAAAGGAAATTGAGGGACCTCTTACTGAAAAGTTAAAGCAACTGGTGGCGACCCTGGAATTAATACGGATTGAAGATTTTGTTCATATTCCAGAGTATTGGCATGGACAATCCCCCCAAGAACCGCATACAGATAGCGAGATCATTTGTAGCAAAAGCAGTTTACAACATGGCCACTACACTAAAGGCGGAAGGTCAACGGGCTGATCTTATAAACTTTGAACGACCTGAAGATAGACGTTACAACGAAAAATCAAATGTTGAAAGAGTCAATGGCCGGCTAAAGGATGAATTTGGCGGCAGGATGGTTCGTGTTCGAGGCTGCGCCAAAGTTATGACACATTTAATGTTCGGCATATTGGCCTTGACAGCGAATCAACTGTTTCGTTTTGTCACATAGTTTTTCGTCAAGTACATAACCCGCAATAATCATGCCCTAAAATAGGGTTAAGGGATAAGTATGCTCTGAAAACGGCAAAACCTGGTGGAATTAAGGAATAACCGCCCTAAGAGCTCTGAATAAGGGCAAAGAAGGCGAATGCAGCAATTATTCCTGATGCAGATGGATGTTTCTGCAAGAGGCTCAACAGGAACATGAAAAGATTATACACTACCATAAAATGTCTAATTATGCCAATTTACGAATACGAACACATAGATAAACCTTGTTTACGTGGCAAGGTGTTTGAAGTAAAGCAGTCAATTCATGATGAAGCACTAACTATCTGTCCTGATTGTACCGGTTCAGTGCGAAAACTCATTTCTCGAATAAATATAAGCTGCCCTAAAAGCGACAGAGAACTGCGAGATCATGGTTTCACCAAGCTGGTAAGGCGTGATGATGGTGTTTATGAAAATGTTACAGCTCGCGATGGAGAGAGTAAAGTTGTGCTAAGAGACAAACCTGAGACATTGCCTGATTTCAAGAAAACAATCAGCGAATAGTGTCAAGTCAAGCTTATAATGTCGCATAGAGTGTGATATATTTTTTCATAATCAACACAGGAGGGTTGATTATGAAAAAATATATCGTGACACTTACAGCTAATGAACGGGAAATGCTTGGTGTGCTTACCTTGGCTTCGTAAAGGATGGGTGATTCCGCCTGAACAAAATGGCAGTTTTGTGGCGAACATGGAAATGGTGCTGGATGTTTACAAACGCCTATTCTGGCATCATCAGGGCAGCCAGCTAAATATGATTATGAATACAAGCGTTGCGGTGTATGTAATATTTTTATGGCCTGTGAACCCTTGGCCGGAAAACGTATGCTTAAGATTACCGAAAGAAAAACAAAGAAGGACTGGGCCTATTTCCTGGAAGATATTGGCGCACAATATAAAAGTGCTGAGAAAATCACACTGGTAATGGACAATCTGAACACACACACCCGGATCATTCTATGAAACCTTTCCGCCAGACAAGGTAAAATCTTTATGGAACAGATTTGAGTTCGTTTATACTCCGAAGCACGGAAGCTGGTTAAACATGGCAGAGATAGGATTAAACGTACTGACAGGGCAGTGCCCGAATCGAAATCAATACCATTGAAGATGTCAGAAACGAAGTGGATGCGTGGCAAGAATTCAGAAACAACAAAAATGCGAAGGTCAACTGGCAATTTACAGCGGAGGATGCCCGGATAAAAATTGTCGCGTTTTTATCCGACACTTGAAGCTTGACATGACACTATCCTGGTTTTATCATGGAGGATTCTAAAATGGATAAAAAAATCCGTATAGGCGCTCTTATATCTGGAGGCGGAACAAATTTACAGGCAATCATTGATTCATGTGAATCAGGAAAAATAAATGGGGATATAATATTTGCAGGATCGGACAATCCTAAAGCATTGGGCCTTGAGATAAGCAAAAAACACGGAATAACGACATTTTTTGTGGATTATAAGCCGATAATTCAGAGCTACAAAAAAGAACCGGATAGTGTTTCGGTTTCAGATGATTTTGACCTGGATGATGTGCTTTCAAAGCAGCACCTTTTTTCAGCCAATACACCCCCGGAAAAAGTTAGATCTTTTTTTATAACAAGAGCTGTTGCCGAGGCAAAGCTGATTGATAAAATGAAGCCCTATCCTTTCGATCTTCTATTGCTGGCGGGTTTTATGCGAAATTTAACCCCTTATTTTATTGACAGAATAAATACTGATCGTGCAAATCCTCGCATAATGAATATACACCCAGCTTTGCTGCCTTCGTTTCCGGGCGTTGATGGATATGGAGACACTTTCAGGTATGGCTGCAAGGTTGGTGGTTGTACCGTGCATTTTATTGATTACGGAGAAGATTCAGGACCGATTATAGGCCAAAGAGCATTTCAGATAACAGGTGATGATACTTTGGAAAGTATTAAAAAAAAAGGCTTAAAGCTTGAGTGGGAGTTATATCCAGAATGCGTAGATCTGTTTGCCAGAGGACGTCTGAAAATCGTCAGTATGTCATACGAGTTGAAAAACTGCAAAAAGATAGAAAGAAATGTGGTTAAAATTTTGTGACCTGTGCAGATAGGTTTTCCCGAGCAATCAATTAGCTGCCAACATAAAAAATTAATTTGAGTGTAACCTTTTTATGTAAATATCAACTATAACTATAACTATCTGAAAGGCTTAAAAATAAAAACGGTAGACATCCTTCCTCCAATTTATTACGATATTGGTATAAAGCTAACATCTAATAAGGAGCCTAGTACATTGCTTCGCAAATTAACCAAAGGAATAAACTTGAGCATAGCTGTGGATAATGACAATATTGTAACATTATTAAGTAATTAGATTAAGTTTATTGGGAGGAAGGATGCAACCGTATTCAGTAGAGCAAAGCATAATTGAAGGTGAACTGGAATGCAAAGAACTTTTCGAGAGTATGCGCAAAGCAACGCCGCTCAATTTGAAGCATATGAAATGGAAAGAGATATATTTGCGAGAGTGATGCAGATTGGTTTAGCCGCAATGAAGTGTTACTTTGCAGAAAAAGGCACGGGTGATATAGGAGCTGAGTTGCAATTGGAAAACGGAAAAATATTGAAAAAAGAAACCAGACTCTATGGACGGAACTATTTTTCTGTTTTTAGCAAGATCAAGGTTCCACGAACATGCTATCGCTTCAAAGGTGAAAAAGGTGTAATGCCTTACAAAACTGCCGTTTTGTTCAGGCGGAATCACCCATCCTTTACGGAGCCAAGGTTTGATTTCGTTTTTTTTAAAACTTGACGAATAGTTTCGTGAGAAACGTTATCAATATAATCAAGCTTGATAACCTTATCGGCCAATAACCTTAAGGGGGGTATCCACTTTACTCTCGTAGGCACAAGATGTAGTATGTATGAATGCAAGAGAAATACCATCCAGTTGCTGGTGTGGATTACCCACGAACACTACAAGAATTT
>JAJSZP010000157.1 GCA_030262775.1 Deltaproteobacteria bacterium
GCCGATTAAGGGAGTTGTAAAGATCAATGGCCTGGAATTAGAAGCTTTTAAGCAGAATGAACTGGCAAAAACCTTGTCAGTAGTTCTGACTCAACGAATAAATCCTGGACTGGTAACAACGCGTGAGTTTGTTGCGCTTGGACGATATCCGCACACCGGATTCCTTGGCCGCCTGACCGGACAGGATAAACTCAAGACAGATGAAGCTCTTAAAATGGTAAGCGCCAGCGGACTGGCAAACCGGTATTTTGGTGAACTGAGCGATGGAGAAAAACAGAAAATTGTTTTGGCAAGAGCGCTGGCACAGGAACCTGAGATTATGATTCTTGATGAACCGACACTTCATCTTGATCTGAAGCACAAGATTGAAGTTATGTCGATCCTGCAGAAATTTTGCAGAAAAAAAGGGATCACGGTGATTGTATCACTGCATGACGTGGATATCGCCCTCAGGGTATCTGATAAAGTCATTATGGTTAAAAACGGAAAAATTATGCTTTGTGGCCCGCCGGAAGAGGTTTTAGAAACAGAAACAATATCTGAACTCTATGATCTTGATTCCGCAAGGTTCAACAAACATCTGGGAACCATAGAGGTAAAAAGCGACTGCAGCAACAGCTCTGTTTATGTGGCTGCGGGAGCAGGGAAAGGGACTGGCCTGTTTCGCCTGCTGGCAAAGCATGGCTTTAATATTTCAACAGGAATAATTCACGAAAATGATATTGACTTTCACGTGGCAAGAGGAGTTGGTGCTGAAGTAGTGGCAGAAAAGCCTTTTGTTGCTGTTGGAATGGAAAATTATATCAGGGCAGTACACATTATGGAAAAGGCTGACCATATTGTAGATACCGGAGTTCCTGTGCATGAGTTAAACAAACTAAATGCAGATGTGATACGTTACGCCCTCAAACTGGGCAAGAAGGTTTTTACCATCAGGAATAGGGAGAATGCCGAACTTTTGTTCGGGGCATCCTCCCGGAATCTGATATTTTGCAAGGACGAATTATCGGTTTTGGAAAAATTTCCATTAGGAACGGGGACGAAATAACTTCAGCAAGTAGGCGCACAGATTTGGGTCGAATTTGTTCGATCTCAGATCACAAAAGTTGAAGGAATAGCGAGCTATTTCAAGATTTTTGTGATCTGAAATCGGGCAAAGGCGGCCTGAAGCTGTGATGCATAGTTGCTGAAGTTATTTCGTCCCCGTTCCTTAGATACAGGCTGCACGAATACAGATCGAAAGGAGGCTTTAAGATGAAAAACATATTCAAGATGGTTATGGTGTTATTTGTTCTGACTTTATTCTCAGTCATGCCGGCGGCAGGTTTAGCTGAAGAGTATAAGGCAAAAGAAACCGAAGAAACGGCGGCAGATGGTGATAAAAAGGAAAAAAAGAAAGCAGAAGAAGTGAAGTTAGAAGAAGTGGTTGTGACTGCCACAAGGACGCCTCAAAAAGTGATGGATGCTCCTTCCAATATTATGGTTATTACAAGCAAAGAGATAGAAGCTATGGACGCGAAGACGTCTGCTGATGTGTTAAAAAAATTGCCGGGGGTATATTTTTCTGATTCCTCCGGCAATTTACCACATCTTTCTCTGAGAGGAACAAGAATAGGCATGTCTTCGGGAGCACTTGTGCTGGTCAACGGCATTCCGATGTCGTTGGGTGAATTTGGTTATACTGACTGGGATTATATTCAGGTAGAAAACATTGAAAGGATAGAGATAGTCAAGGGGCCTCTTTCCTCTCTCTACGGAGGAGATGCAGCTCGTGGTGTAATAAGTATTACTACTAAAAGGCAGCCAGAGAAAAAAGGGGGAAAAGTCGGGGCTATTGTCGGTGAATACGGTGATAGAAGGGTATATGCTCTTGTTAATGGAGGCATAAAAAAATTTGACTATAACTTGAATTTTAAGAAAAAAGACAGCGACGGTTATCGCGAGGATGCAGGGATTGATAACGTATATTTTACAGGTGATTTTGGTTATTGGTTATCAGATGACACTAGAATCAGTTGGTTGCTCAATGTAGCAGATATAGAAAAATATTTTGCCAAACAATTGACCAAAGAGGAAAAAGAGGAAGATCGAAGGCAGACTTTGGATCGAAGTTTTACTGATACGACCGACATTATTACAGGGTTGAATTTAGAGTTGAACAAAGAATTTTTTGATTGGCAGGTAAATCTCTATTACAAGAATAGAGATAAGGAATATGAAAACTATCTTAAAGCAACAAAGACCCCTTATAAAAAAGATGTTGTCGAAGATGTATGGGGAATAAAATCCATTGCAACCTGTAAGGAGTCTGTCTTTAATCTTAAAAACAGTCTGTCGTTCGGTTTTGATTTTGACTGGGACGATAGCGATATCGTAAAAAAGGAGGCTGAGGAAAAAGAGATCGGCGTTCCTTACACAGAGGATATGCCAAAATCATCCGGAAACTTTATAAAGAAGAGTTTTGGCGTTTTTCTGCAAGATGAATTATCTGTTTTATCAAATTTAACATTAACCGCAGGTCTGCGTTACGACTATTTTGCATATGATAACAATGCTGATTACGATTTTAGTGAAGGCGGTACATTCGATTATGATGAAACCCCAAATTTTGACAGGTTTAACCCTCGTATCGGCATTAATTACAGAGTCTTTGAAGAATTGAGTTTCTATGGCAGCTATTCCAACGCTTACCGTTCACCCACCATCTACGATTTCTATGGCACCGGCACCCATGCTGCTGAAGGTGGATATTCCCTTAAACCTGAAAAATTTACACAGTACGAAATGGGTCTTCGTTATAAATTGAAAAAATGGATAGGATTTGAAGTGGCAGTTTATCGGATTGAAATCGAAGATATGTTAGACACTTATTATGATGAAGAAGGAAATTATGCAGGCAAACGTAATGTGGGTAAGGCATTAATGAAAGGTGTGGAAACAAGTCTTTTTGGTTCTTTTTTTGATGACCGCATCAATTGTACGATAAGACACAGTTACATTGATGCAAGATATGGTGATGACTGTTTTGCCAAAAATCCAGACAAGGCAATAGTCTCTATTGACGGCAACAGAATAGCCAAGCTTCCCTATAACATCTTCAATTTTGATCTGGATGTCAAATTATTGCAGAACGAAAATTATGATCTGATGTGGCATTTTGGGATAATGACTCGAGATGAATATCAGATGGATAAGCTAAACAGTATGCAATCTTCAGGATATACATTGGCCGAAACAAAATTAACACTTAACTGCAAATCCTTTGAGGTTTTTGTTGCAGCAAACAACCTGTTTGATAAGGAGTATGACCGTTATGCATATGTAAGCAAAGGCACAGATTATTACTATCCCGCAGAAGGAATAACCTGGTCTGGTGGATTATCATTTGAGTTTTAACCAGGGGCACTTCGCCAAATCAGGACATTTCTCTAAAACTGCTGATGAATTAAAGGGCGGAACATGAAAAAGCACAAAGTTATATTCCTTCCTTACAATAAGGAAATAATTGTTGAAGACGGGGCAAACCTCCTTCAGACTGCGCTGGAAGCAGGTGTCCATATCAACGCATCCTGCGGAGGGGAAGGGGTGTGTGGAAAGTGTAGGGTGCTTATTGAACAGGGAGAGGTGGAAGGAGGGAATACTCTTAAGCTTGGCCAAAAAGACTTTGACAGGGGTTATCGGCAGGCCTGTTTGAGCCATATTAAAAGTGCTCTCACTGTCCGCATTCCCACGGAATCTGCTATAGATGCCGGTGTATTAAATATTCTAACTGTTCCAAGGCAGACTGCGTGCGATCAGGAAATAGATCTGAATGCGATCAAAGAAGAGGGTGTGTTTGTTTTACCTGTGGAGAAAAAATATCTGGAGTTGCCCATACCTTCTGCACAGGACAATATATCTGATATTACCAGAATCATTAACGAGTTAAAATTAAAACATGGCGAGCATCAGCTTGAAGTAGATTTCCCTGTTTTTCAAAAGGTTCCAAACATTCTGAGAGAACAGGATTTCAAAGTGACAGTGACTCTGGCGCGTCCGGTAAATGAAGGAAACAAGACACGCATCATCAATGTACAACCAGGCAAAAGAAATAATTACAACTATGCCATTGCCATTGATGTGGGAACCACAACGATCTATGGCCAGTTGGTCGATCTGTCGACCGGCGCGGCCATAACGCAACATGGGGACTTTAACGGGCAGATCAGCTATGGAGAAGATGTAATCAGCCGGATCGTCTATGCTGAAAAACCGGTTGGGTTAGAGAAACTCCATGATGTAGTTATCAAAACAATCAATAATATCATAGAGCGGATTGTAAAAAGGGCAAAGATAGAATCGGACGACATTTCCGCAGTAACACTTGCAGGCAATACAACGATGACCCAGTTACTGCTGAAGATAAACCCATGGTCCATCCGGCGCGCTCCTTATATCCCTACGTTCACATTTTATCCTTCTGTCAGGGCAGTCAACCTGGGCCTGAAAGTTGGGGACCATGTTCCTGCCCTGGTTTTTCCCAATGTCTCAAGCTACGTTGGGGGCGATATTGTAGCCGGAGTTATAGGATCCGGCATGTACCGCAGTGATGAATTGACTCTATTTATGGATATCGGCACAAACGCTGAAGTAGTGATAGGCAATAAAGACTGGCTCATTTGTGCTGCCTGTTCAGCGGGGCCGGCCTTTGAAGGAGGCGGTATTGAGCATGGAATGCGCGCTGCCAAAGGCGCAATTGAAGATTTTTCCCTGGACCCAATTTCGTTGGAGCCTATGAATATTACAATAGGGAACGTTCGGCCCAAGGGAATATGTGGTTCGGGATTGATCACGATAGTAGCTACCCTGTTTGAAATGGGTGTTATTGACCAGGGCGGAAAATTTAATCGTGAGCTTAAATCCCCGCGCCTCCGTGAAAATAATGGGGTATGTGAATATGTGCTTGCCCGGGCAGAGGAGACTCAAATCGACAGGGATGTGGTTCTTACGGAACTTGATATTGACAATTTCATCCGCGCTAAGGGCGCGATGTATGCGGGTTGTATTACCCTGTTAAAGGAGGTGGGACTTGATATCCGGCAGCTTGATCGAATTATTTTAGCCGGGGGTTTTGGCGAACATGTCGACCTGGAAAAGGCTATGGCCGTTGGATTATTGCCTGAAACAGATCCGGAAAAGGTTGTTTTTATGGGAAACGGGTCGTTAACAGGCGCCAGGATGTGCGTATTGAGCAATCGTATCAGAAAGGACGTGATTGAGTTGACCAAAAAAATGACTAACTTTGAACTATCTGAAACAAGTTCTTATATGGATAATTATATGGCCTCACTTTTCCTCCCATGTACGGACCTCAATCTATTTCCCCGGTTAAAGGCGCGCCTTGATGCCCGCAGTGCCTTACAAAAAGGTTTGTAAGCTCCAAATTATTTTTAATTTCATGAGTCAGGAGAATGCAATGATAAATGCAACTGGTATTGGCAGTGTTCCTCACAAGGATGTAAAAAGTATTTGTAATTTCATTCTGGATAAGTTCACGGATATCCCGTTTTGGCCTCAATTATTTAGGCTATGTTCCCTTTAATTGTTGAAACTGTCCCAGCGAAATGCCAAGCAAAGACTCTATCGATATCTTTGGGTACTGTTCAAGTGAACGCCGCCATCCAAGATAAT
>JAJSZP010000158.1 GCA_030262775.1 Deltaproteobacteria bacterium
TTTTTGAATTGCGGGAACAACTCAATTAGGAAATACATCTGGGCAGATCTCTACGCAAAGCTATTTTTACCCCCGCCCATAGGGCGCGGTTATCCAAATTCTAATATAAAATTTAAAAGCAAGTTGACACTAATTTTTGTTAGAGTTATCATTCAATAGTATTATATTGAACAATATAAAAAGAAAAAAAGCATTTCTATCAAATTATTTATCAATGTGTCAACCTTGACCTTTTGAATGCATTTTAAATTATTAATTAGTAAATAATGATCAAACAATCAAAAATAGACACCAGTATTTTAATTGTAGACGACGAGCCCTATATTAGAAATTCTATCCATGAATTTATTGGCATGGCTGGTTATAAGCCATTCAAGAGTTCAAGCGCTGAGGAAGCGCTTAAAATATTAAAAACAAATACCATTCATGTCGTTATAACCGACGTAAGGCTGCCAGGAATAAACGGCCTCGAACTGACTGATATTATAAAAAAAGATTATGATACAGATATAATTATTATAACAGGCTATATCGGCGATTATTCTTATGAAGAAGCAATCAACAAAGGTGCAAGCGATTTTGTATCTAAGCCGATACGCCTTGAAGAGCTTTTGCTGAGACTGAAAAGGGTTTTAAAAGAGCAGCGGATTACAAAAGAGCGCGTATTAATGCTGAAGAAACTTCAGGAACTTGCAATAACGGATGGCCTGACAAAACTCTATAATTCCAGATACTTTTATAAACAACTGGATTCAGAGACTGACAGATCCAAACGTTACAACCATCCTTTTACGCTTTTGTTTATGGATATTGATCATTTTAAACATTATAATGATACTTACGGTCACCTGGAGGGTGACAAGGTTCTTGCAAGATTCGGGAAGACAATTAAATCATGCCTCAGAAAGATGGATACCGCATACAGATACGGGGGAGAAGAATTTGTTGTTATACTCCCTGAAACAAGCAGAGATGAGGTTATGGCTGCTGCCAAGAGGATAAAGAAAGCCATAGAAAATGAAAAATTTTCACCTCAATCCGGAAAACCCATATCCATAACGATCAGCATAGGAGTTACAGAATATTGCCGGGGCGAAAGAATATCAACGCTTGTTCAAAGAGCAGACAAGGCAATGTATCTTTCAAAGCAAAAAGGACGCAACCAAATCTCAACCCTTTTTAGCGGTGAATCTCATAATCAGTAGATTCTTAAGAAATCCATCCCCTTACTTTATCTGCAGCCATAGTAACTGGTTACAATTATCGGTTCACGGTTGAAAAAAGTTGAAATCAATATCCAAAATGCTTCAATCGTTGCATAGTTCATTGAAAAAACTGTGAACTGTTACGTTTACAGTTCACTCATCAGGAGGTTGATTAGACTGAATCCTCTTAAATAATATTGGAGCCAGAGAGGACGTCAGGATAGCCAGCAATATGATGCTGGAATGAATCTGATTATTAATTAGCTTGAGTTTGAGCCCGATGGACGCAGCAGCAATAATCAGACTCAGGCGCGCTGAAAGGAGTATCCCGCTGGAAAGGCATTCCCTCCATGTCAACCCATTAAAACGGAAAAAAAGGGAGGGAATTATCTTGACCATCCAGGCCACCAGAAAAAGGACGGCTGCATTTAAAAATATCTGCCAATCCAGAAGAACTCTGAGATCAAAATTTATTCCTACATGAATAAAAAAGATGGGTATAAAAAATCCATAACCAAAGCCTATAAGTTTTTCTTCCAGCACACCGCGATAACGGAAAATTAAGGAAAAGAGCGTTCCAGCTATGAAGGCTCCCAGAACAGGTTCTATGCCCAGTATGCATGAGGCGCCAACAAATACGAAAAGTAATGCCAGGCTTGCCCTTACTCCTGTTTCCGCTGGATCCTCTCCCTTAAGGAGTCGAACAAATCTTTCCGGATACCACCAGGCTAAAAGTTTGAGAAGCCAGAGAACTAAAATCCCAAAAACAAAAATAAGTCCAAGCCTGGGTATCTTCCAGGAAAAGCCGTATTGATAAAAAAGAGAATAAACTGCAATCCCGAATAAAGTCATAAAATCAGCTATGATAGCGGCAAGGATGATGTTTTGGCCTAATATTGACTTGGAAAGTCCTGACTCCCTCAATGTAGGTATGGCCAATCCCAAAGAGGTAGTTGACAAAATAAGCGTCATATAAAAACCAAATCCCATAAGTACGGAAAACAAGTAAGCCAGAAGAACTGTGCAGAAAAAAATAAACAGAGCAAAAACCACCTGCTTTCGCCCCTGCTTTTCCAGATATTCAAAATCAATCTCAAATCCTGATAGAAACATAAGCAAAAGGAACCCAAAGTGCGCTAAAAATGAAAGCCATTCGCCGGACATGATAAGACCCAGTCCACTTTTACCAATAGCTACCCCAAAAAGTATTTCTACCACAATTGATGGAATTTTTAGGTAACGGGACAGGATGGGTACGATAAAAACAGCAAGGGAGATAATAATTAGGCTGAAAGCCTGATTGCTTTCCATGGGAATCCTTAAGATGAAATCTTTGAAAAATGTTCAGGACGTTACGATCAGAACAGAGCTCTTGGCTTTATGAATAATGTGCTCACCAACATTTGGCTTGAGAATTGACCTTCCTCTGGTTGAGCTGCCCATAACAATAAGATCAAAGTCCTCAGCTGTGTTTACGACCTCTTTTATCGGGTTTCCTTCAAGCAACATCTCTTCGACAGAAAAATGGTGCATCTCGCCTATATGCCGTACATGACGCAGGGCAGTTTGAGCCCACTTTACCGAGTCTTTACTGTCCATAAATAGCGGATCAGAAACGCTGGCTGTTGCCACCCTGGCTTTGGCAATCCGGCCAATGTCAACAGCTACCTCTGCAGCCAGTTCCGCAGCTCTGGTCGCGTTAGCAGGCACAAGAATGCTTTTATAGGGGAATTGCTTTTTTCCTACCAGAAGCGGACAATTAATGCGATGCGCAAAATCAACTACTTTGCTTGTACCCATAAGTTTTTCGAGTATACCGGTTTTATAAAGATTAGTAACGACACAACCAATATTTTCATGCCGGGTCATTTCAATAACAGCCTCTTCCAACCCGTTCTCTTTCTCAATCCTTTTTATATCAAATTCCACTCTTCCCTCTGCCAGTTGAACAATTTTTTGTATGATGGCCTCGTATTCTATAGATACCGCACCTGATGAAACAAGAAAAATGATCTTTGAGGCCTTAAAATCCCTGGTCAGGTAGATAGCCTCTTCTATAGACGTCTCTATGTCTTGTTTATCCCGCACTGGAACCAGGATGTTTTTCCCGTATTCTAAAGGAAATATAGGGACATCAAGAGTGAAAAGCTTGGAGACCGTTTTGAAAAGGCTGCTATGGCCTACTATGGTAATTAGATCATCCTTTTGGATTGTAGTATCTCCACGAGGAATAATTATTTCTCCTTTCCGGTATATTGCTCCAACCAGCCAATCTTTAGGACGAATGTCCCGCATGGATTTGCCCACAGCCGGGGAATTGCGAAGCACCTTGATCTCCATTACTTCTCCTCTTCCTTCTCCTACGCTGTTTATCAACATCATTGGACTTTCCAGAAATATTTCTATTTGGTGAGCTACTATATAGGAGCCGCATATGGCTCGGACACCGAGTTCCCGAAATTTTTGAAGGTTATCTGAATCATTTATCATGCTTATTATGTTTCTGATTTTGTGTTTCTGAGCAAGAACGCAGGCCTCGAAGTTGATCTCATCACGGTTGGTGACCGCCACAAAAAAATCGATTTTGTCAATTCCTGCCTCCTGCAAGACAATATTACTTGATGCATCACCAAGAATCAGCTTCTTTACCGACTTCATCTTCTGGAAATATGGAAAACCTTTGTCCGATTTATCGACAAGCGTGACATCCCAGAATTTGCCAAGCCTGCGCAAAAGTTCACGTGCGGTCTTACCTGCTCCTATAATCAATGCTCTCATACTGCGGTTTATCCTCCTATGGCATACATAGGACGGAGACACTCTCCGCCATCCGGTATCCTGACGTTGTGTTGCCTCGGTTTCCTGGCGATAGCTTCCCGAAACAGTTCCTTCAAATCTTGCAGGGTGCATTTATTCCTGAGAGGCGTCTTGACGTCCACCTCATCGTCGGCAAAAAGGCAGGGACGAAGTTTGCCGTCGGCTGTGAGTCTCAGGCGGTTGCAGGCAGGGCAGAAGTGGTGGCTGAGGGCGCTGATAAAACCAATTTCGCCTTTTGCTGATTCAAATTGATATCTTTCGGCCGGGCCGTCGAGGGTTGCATGCTGAATTCTGTGAAGGGGACCAATGGACTCAAGTTTCGATTTGATTTCATCTGAAGAGATATATTTTTCATGCTTCCACTTGCTGTCATGCCCGATTGGCATGTACTCAATGAAGCGAACGTGATAAGGCTTTTTCACAGACAACTCGGCAAGTCGAGCGAATTCATCATCATTTATACCTCTGATGGCCACTACATTGATTTTTATGGGCGAAAAGCCAACTGCCTCAACCTCCTTAAGCCCTTCCCATACCTCATCAAAACAATTATATCCCGTGATTTTAATATATTTCAAGCGGTTAAGTGTATCAAGGCTGATATTGATACGACGAGCGCCTGCATCAAAAATTGCTTTGGCTCTTTCCTTTAAAAACACGCCGTTTGTGGTGATGCTGACATCCTCAAGTTCAGGTATCCGGCACACAGATGCAACGAACTGAACAAAATTTTTACGGACCAGGGGTTCGCCGCCTGTCAGACGCACTTTCCTGATTCCGCATTCTGTGCCTGCTATAATGACCTTCAGGATTTCTTCGTAACTCAAGATCTCGGCATGCTCAAGAAGCTTCAGATTTTTTACCGGCAGGCAGTAGCTGCAGCGAAGGTTGCATCGGTCTGTGACAGAAACCCTTAGATAAGAAATCTTACGATTATAGTGGTCTACATTTGGAAACATAGTGGATATTCTCTTTGATAGAATTTTGAAAACTCAAAGCAGCCTGTTCTACAAAAGGATACACAAGTCAGCAATTCTAATTATAGTCTGTTATTCACCACGAAGCACACGAAGAGCGCGAAGTAGAGCTTGTTATTTTCTTGTTTCTTCGTGATCTTCGCGGTATTCCATTTCTTTTGATCAGATTCGAGATCGCCTCGGGTCATTGCTTTTGGAGGCCCCTGGGATCTTGACAATACCAGTTCATAAGATATGCAGAAAAGAGAGGTAAAGAGTTTGTGGAAAAATAAAATTTTCCATACTATTCCATATTATAAAAAGTACGGTTTTAGTCAAGCGATAACCCTCGCACTTCCAGGGCAATCGCATATCTTCTGCGGAACAAAATATGCTGACAGGTCAGAGTTTGTCATTGTTCTTAAGCCACATAACTGATTGATATTATATATTGAAAAGCAATGATCGCCAACATGTTGAATACATTAAAAAATCTAGACTTTTCGCCATCTTTGTGTTAACCTCTTATATTATTAACAACTGAAGTTTCACCGTTTTTTACGAAAGTTTAAAGATTATACAAATTATTTATCTAAAAAATCACCAATTGGCATCGGGTCAGAGGAGGCTATAAAAAGCCTCCGTC
>JAJSZP010000159.1 GCA_030262775.1 Deltaproteobacteria bacterium
ATACCTGTTCTGGATGGAGGTCATCTGGTTTTCTTTTTTATTGAGGCGGCAACAGGGCGGCCCGTAAATGTTAGATTCCGTGAAATTGCCCAGCAGGTAGGTATTTTTGTATTGGTTACGCTCATGATTTATGTATTTTATAATGATATTACACGCATGTTTTTTAGTTAGTGACTGAACCATTATGCCCGATAGACTGGAAATAACATTAAAATCCGATTTGTTTGATGCCGAGGGCGAAGGTATTCGACAAAAGGCAATGCATTATTTTGGGATTGACCTTTCACAGGTAAGAATAATTCATGTAGTAACAATTGATGCGCGCCTGTCGGATGATCAATTGAAGAAAATACAAACAGATGTTTTTACAAATCCTGTAACGCAAATTTCTTCTTTTAAGCCTTTGCCCGTTGAATTTGACCGGACTATTTGGGTCGGCTACAGGCCTGGAGTTAAAGACAACCCGGGCAGCACCGCGGTTGAAGCAGTGGAAGATATTCTGGGAATAAAGTTCGGCCAGGAAGAGTCTGTATATACATCAAAGCGTTTTTGTCTGAAAGGCAACGGTCTTACTGCTGAAGACACGGATAAAATTGCCGCCGAGCTTCTGGCAAATGATATCATCCAGCAATGGATGATTTTTTCAAAAGATAATTGGGATCCTGAGGTCGGGATCGGCTTTATCATTCCAAAAGTCAAGCTTAACCACATACCTGCAATTATCACAATTCCGATAGACAGCGATTCAACACTAAAGCAAATCAGTGATAAACGTAATCTGGCTTTGAATCCAAATGATATACCAATTATAAGGAAATATTTTTTAGAAGAAAATGTTCAGGCAGCGCGCGCAAAAGTCGGGCTCTCAGACCCCACGGATATTGAACTTGAATATATTTCCCAGGCCAGAAGCGACCATTGCAATCATAATACTTTCCGGGGTCTGTTTAGTTACCATGATCTTGCGGCAGATAATTTAGAACTTGTGGATAATCTTTTTAAAACCTGCATTGAAACCCCCACCTTGACATTAAAGAAAAGAAAGTCCTGGGTTATATCTGTTTTGTGGGATAATGCCGGTGTGGGGCGTTTTGACCGGGATCATAATTATGTGATTACCGGAGAAACGCATAATTCTCCGTCCAATATAGAAGCATATGGCGGGGCTATAACTGGCATAGTAGGAATATACCGTGACCCCATGGGTGCCGGCAAAGGGTCAAAACTGATTATGGGCAGCTACGGCTATTGTGTAGGGCACAGAGATTATAACGGAGATCTCAAGCCGCGTCTGCACCCAAGACGGCTTTTAGATGGCGTTATAGAAGGCGTAAGAGACGGCGGCAACAAAAGCGGGATCCCGACACCTTTTGGTCAGGTTTTTTTCCATCATGGCTACATGGGCAAATGCCTGGTTTTTGTAACAGCACTTGGTATCATGCCTGCTATGGTAAAAGATGAACCATCGGAGCAGAAAGATATTTCTCCCGGCGATCTGGTTATCATGTGCGGCGGAAGGGTCGGCAAAGATGGGATTCATGGCGTGACCGCAGCATCAGAGACTTTTTCCGAGCATACTCCTGCCGGCCATGTCCAGATCGGCGACCCGTACACCCAGAAAAAAATGCATGATTTTCTTCTGGAGATACGTGATGAAGGGCTTATAACATTTATTACCGATAACGGTGGTGGAGGGCTTTCATCATCAGTAGGTGAATCAGCAATGTTTTCAAATGGATGTGATATTCAGCTTGAAAAGGTTCCTTTAAAATATGAAGGTCTTGACCAGTGGGAAATATGGATTTCAGAATCCCAGGAACGCATGACACTTGCTGTAAAGCCGGGGGATCTAAAACGCTTTCTTGAGCTTTCAAAAAAACATGCTGTAGAAAGCACAGTTATCGGAACTTTTACAGATACGGGCAAGCTTCATATTACTTACAATGGCAAGACCTGCGCTTATATTGATCTTGACCTGCTTACTTCAGGTTTTCCTCAGTGGAAATTTGATGCACACTGGCAGCCTCCTGATAAACGTGGGTTGTTTGAGCCGGTTTTAAGGGAACCGGTTGATTATGAAACTTTACTGAAAGATATTCTTGCGCGTCCCAATATATGCTCCAAAGAATGGATTACCAGGCAGTATGACCATGAAGTCCAGGGTACAAGCGTAATAAAACCCCTGGTCGGCGCCGGTCGAGACGTTAACAGTGATGCAGTTGTATTAAGGCCGGTGCTTAATTCTAACAAAGGTCTTGTTTTTTCCCAGGCTTTGCTGCCTGCCTATTCACTTATTGATGCCTATCATATGACAAGCTGTACCATTGACGAGGCCGTGCGCAGACTCATAGCTGTTGGAGCAAATTTTGAACATATAGGCGGTGT
Organism: Deltaproteobacteria bacterium; assembly: GCA_030262775.1. Lineage (GTDB taxonomy): Bacteria > Desulfobacterota > Desulfobacteria > Desulfobacterales > ETH-SRB1 > B13-G4. The sequence continues at coordinate 2,386 of JAJSZP010000159.1, forward strand.
GGATAATTTCTGCTGGCCGAATATTCAATATGATCCGGAAAACAATCCTGACGGCAAATTCAAGGCCGCACAACTGGTCCGTTCATGCCGTGCTCTTCGGGATATTTGCCTGGCATATGAAATTCCACTTCTTTCAGGCAAAGACAGTATGTATGTTGATGGTCATCTTCCGGGCCGTTATGGTGAAACACATAAAGTCTCAGCGCTTGAGACCCTCCAGTTTTCAGCAACGTCTGTTATAGATGATATAACTAAATGCATTACAATGGACAGTAAGATGCCTGGGGATATGGTTTATGTCCTTGGAACCACCGGAAACGAGTTGGGGGGATCCGAGTATTACGAACATTTTGGATATATAGGCCTTAATGTTCCCAGGGTCAAGCCTGATCAGTTTGCTCCTGCTTACAAGGCTTTTGGCCATGCCGTTGACAGAGAAATTGTGGCATCCGCGCATGGTATATACCGCGGCGGTTTGGGCGTTCATCTTGCTTTAACGGCAATGGGCGGCAACCTTGGGATGGAAGTTGATCTTGCAAATGTGCCGGCGGATAATATTGATCGTAATGACAAAATATTGTTTTCCGAATCTGCCGGACGATTTATCGTAACCATTGACCCTCAGCATAAGGAACTTTTTGAAAACATTTTCAAAGACCTTCCATATGCCTGCATAGGAAAAATAACCGGAGAAACTGATTTTGTTGTAAAGGGTATTAGCGGCAGAAATATTATTTCAGTTTCTGTTAATGATCTTAAAAATGCATGGAAAGAGCCATTTAAAGACCTTTGTTGAAAGGAAACGGTTCAGGGATAATGCTGACCAAAGAAAAAGTTACAGAGATATTAAGAAAGAAATACCCGTACCTTATTTCCAAATACGGAATCAGAAGAATAGGTTTTTTTGGTTCTTATGCAAAAGAAGAACAGACAGAGGATAGTGATATAGACATTGTAGCAGAGTTTGAAAAACCGATAGGACTGAAGTTTATAGAGTTTACAGAATATCTTGAAAAAATATTAGGCAAAAAAACCGATGTTCTGACTCCTGAAGGTATAAAAAGCATAAGAGTTCAAAAAATTGTTGAATCTATTGAAAAAAATATAATCTATGTCTGAAAGAAAAGATAAGGATTTTCTGAGTCACATCAATGAAGCCGTAAGAAGAACAGTTTTATATGTAGAAAAAATGACTTACGAACAGTTTCTTGAAGACATAAAAACTCAGGACGCTGTTATTCGTAACATCGAAATCATTGGTGAAGCAACAAAAAATATCTCCGAAGAGCTTAGGAACAGATACCCTGAAATACCTTGGAAAAATATGGGAGGTATGAGGGATAAACTGATACATCACTATTTCGGAGTAAACCTTAGCATTGTATGGGAAGCTGCGAAAGAAGAGTTTCCTAAGTGTTAAAGTGGGAAAGTAAATATGAACGAAGTAAATGTACTTGTACTTGCCGGATACGGCTTGAATTGTGATCATGAAACAGCCTATGCCTTTGAACTGGCAGGAGCAAAAGCTGTCAGGGTTCATATAAATTCGCTTATTAATGGAGATGTAAAGCTTGAAGATTTTCAAATCATGATTTTTGTCGGAGGGTTTAGTTGGGGAGATGATCATGGCGCAGGTGTTGTTCAGGCTGTACGCTTCAAAACAAGTCTTGGAGAAAAGCTGAAAGAATTTATTGATAATGGTAATCTTGTGCTTGGTATATGCAATGGATTCCAGACTCTTGTGAACCTCGGGCTTTTGCCTGGTTTTGACCATGATTACACTAAGCGGTCGGTAGCGCTTACATTTAACGATTGCGGAAATTTCAGGGATGACTGGGTAAATCTGAAAGTAAATTCCGCATCATCCTGTATATTTACAAAAAACATGGATTGTCTGGAACTTCCAATCAGACACGGGGAAGGAAAATTTTATTCAGATGAGTCCACCATAGAGCGCCTTGTAAATAGTAACCAGGTTGTAATTCAGTATTCCATGCCTGACGGAGAGCTTGCAAACAGTGCTTTCCCATACAATCCAAATGGATCAGCGCTTGACATAGCAGGAATATGTGATCCAACCGGCCGGATTTTCGGCCTTATGCCCCATCCTGAAGCCTACAATCATCCAACTAACCATCCGAACTGGACCCGCCAAAAGGAAGAGTTTAAACGCAGGGGCAAAGTATTTGAGATGGGTCCTGCAACAGGATTACAAATTTTTCAAAATGCAGTGGACTTTATCCGTAATAGTGGCTAACCTTGTCCCTTTACCCACAAATTAGCTCTCCCCACTATCGTCACCTTTGAGTGTGAAGCCGTCACACATCAGTTGTAAGTGAATATAACCTCGCCACATTAACCGATAACCAGGCGGTGGGTCATTAGAACGTCCCAGGTATCCGCCAGGCTTTGCTGTCAGATTCACTGCTGCGCCGAGAGACGTGGGGGGAGTAAGACTTTTTTTAGCATAGGCAATCAATACCTTTACTACTTCCGAATCTGAAAACAAAACTTTGGCAGGCAGCTCAGGGGTCTCTCTTCCTAAAAAAGTCATGAGCATAATTCGCCATGCAATCACCTGATTTATCGCCAACGCTCGTTTCAGCCGTTCAGCGGTTTTATTTTTTCTTTTTGTTGTTCGCAGATACATGATTGCCTTTATGCTATCTACGAACAATAAGTATGTCAAGGATAAATCATTAAAACGTGTGCCTACAGCTTTTCGGTTTTGCTACCGGAATCAATTGATAGGTTCATTGAAATCATTAAGAAAAAATCGCACCATTGATAATTTCCATGCCTACTAACCGAAAACTTAAGCATAATTGAACAAGCCTCCTTGAATGTAAAAGTCGGCTTACTATGACACAGTTCAGATGCCCTGAGAAGATGCGGTTTATTGAGCGCTTACGAGTTACAAATTCTTTTGGAACGTTATCACAGTTTGATTTAATTGCACGGTCTACTTCCTGTTTTAACAAGTTACGGTCAGACGCTATCCTTTTATATAGGCTATGTTCCCTTTAAATGTTGAAAATTAATCAATGATTCCTATCTTTTTGATATATTCCGAAAAGGAGGAAGCCATGAAAAACAAAGACTTTTCACAATTACTACT
>JAJSZP010000160.1 GCA_030262775.1 Deltaproteobacteria bacterium
TTTGAATTGCGGGAACAACTCAATTAGGAAATACATCTGGGCAGATCTCTACGCAAAGCTATTTTTACCCCCGCCCATAGGGCGCGGTTATCCAAATTCTAATATATAAACCGGTGGCCGTTATCTGGCTGGGATTGTCCAATATCCTTGGAACTGTCATGTCAAAAATACTTTTGACAGTTCTTTTTTTTACGGTGGTTACACCTGTTGGAGTTGTCCGGAAAATCATGTGGGCAAACGCCATGATGCTCAAAAAATGGAAGAAAGACAAATCATCAGTATTTGAAACAAGAAACCATGAATTCAAACCCGAAGATATTGATAGACCTTATATAATATTCTGGAGAGAATGATGCAGCTATTATTACTGTGGATGGTGTCGGTGAATGGGCGACAACAACAATCGGGCATGGTAACGGGAACAGGATAAAAATCCTTAATCAGTTCAGCTTTCACATATTTTTGCGGTTTTAAGGTTAACAGCGGCGAGTATAAGCTGATGGGACTGGCTCCTTACGGAAATCCTGATGGAGACCGTGTGAAGCAGTACCGGCAGAAAATAATTACAGAGCTTGTTGACATCCGTGAAGACGGTTCGCTTCTTCTGAACATGGATTATTACAATTTTGCCACCGGCTTATCCATGTGTCATGACAGAAAATGGGAAAAACTTTTTGGTATTCCGAAAAGAAAGCCTGAAAGTGAACTTGACCAGCCGTATATGGATCTTGCACTCGCGATTCAGCAGGTAACCGAAGAGATCATTTTTCGTCTCGCGGATACGGCAAAAAAACTTACAGGGGCTGATAATCTTGTGATGGCTGGCGGGGTTGCCCTGAACTGTGTGGCAAACGGCAAACTTTTAAGAAAAAAAATATTCAGGAATATTTGGATTCAGCCTGCAGCGGGTGATGCCGGAGGTGCTGTTGGCGCTGCATATGTTGCATGGCACATATGGCTGGAGAAGGAAAGACCTGCAGGGAACGGTAAAGATTTGATGAAGGGGGCCTACCTCGGCCCCAAATATTCTTCTGCTGAGATTGCACGTTCTGTCCGCAGGTTTGATGCTCCTTTCGAGGAATATTCCGATTTCGATCTTCTCTGTAATGATGTCGCAGGGCTCCTTGCCGATGGAAACGCGATCGGGTGGTTTCAGGGGAGAATGGAATACGGACCAAGGGCGCTGGGAAACCGCAGCATTCTTGGAGATCCGCGGCATCCGGAGATGCAGAAAAAACTCAATCTGAAGATTAAGTATCGGGAGGGTTTCCGCCCATTTGCCCCTTCGGTTCTTGAAGAGAATATCGGAGAATATTTTGGCCTTGATACCCCGTCTCCATATATTTTTAAAAAAGCCTGAGCGGATAGAAGTTCCTGGATTAGTTCTATTGCTTTCACTGCTGGTATGGCGTCTGATTGAAAGAGAAATGCGTCAGTATATTGAAAGAGAGAAACGGGATTTACCCGGATGGAAAAAAAGAAGAACGACCCGTCCCACGACCTTTATGCTGATGACCAAATTTCAAGGAGTTATGATTATAAAGGTTGGCGATACTCGAAGACTTAATAAACCACTTACGGAACAGCAAAGAGAGTATTTATTAGCGCTAAATGTTAATCCAAACGTTTTTGTTAATCCAGGAGCAGGCTAATTGATCCAAAACAAATTGTTTTGTTTAAAACCTATAGCTTGAAAACTAGCTAATAAATGTAATTTGGGGTGTTGAAAGTGAGCTGTATGAACGGTGAAGACCATAATCAGGAGAAGAAGCGCCGCCGCAAACCCGTTACGTGGTGCCAACGTCTGTTGTTCATAATCGGCGGCATACTCATCGGCCTAATCTGTGCTGAACTAGCGGCAAGGCTGGGGGGTGTTTACCATACCGTTATACTCAAGACCGATCCGGTATTCGGTCGTCGTTTCATCCCCGGTGTGGAAGGTTGGCAACTCAACGAAGGTCGTGCGTATGTACGTATCAACAGCCAAGGATGGCGGGACCGTGAACGTTCGAAGAGCAAAGGCCTTGGCACCCGCCGCATTGTCGTTCTCGGGGACAGTTTTACGTCTGCCAGACAGGTTGATATCGATGAAACGTTTTGCGCTGTTATGGAGCAAGAACTGGCGCTGGGAACCCCGGACGGGACAGCGAAGACCGAAGTACTCAACTTCGGCGTCTGTGGATACGGTACCGCGCAGGAGTTTCTGGTACTGGAGAACTGCGTGTGGGAATACGCACCGGACATCGTGCTGCTTGCCTTCTTTCCGGGGAACGATGTCTTGGACAACAGTCTGAGACTTACAAAAGAGATGGGTGACGGCCATGGCGGAGATTATGGTTGTAGGCCGTTCTTCGTGAAGGACGACTTTGGCAAACTCCGGCTGGACAATAGTTTTAGGGATTCACCGTGGTTTAGAAAAAACTCGTCGTGGGGGGCCCGGGCGTTCACAAAAGCCACGCAGTACTCAAGGCTGGCAGGACTACTGAACACGTTGCGGTCAAGAAAATTCAGGATGAGAAAGCATGCCAACCAGGACGGCCTCAACCGTATGGTTTACGTTAACCAACAGGACGAAGCGTGGGATATTACCGAGACAATTATTCTGAAAATGCGCAACGCCTGTGCCGCTCGAAACGTCAGGTTCGCGATTGTTACCGTTAGTATGCCGGTACAAGTTCATCCCGATCACGCCATGAGGGCCGCTCTCAAGAAAGACCTGGGTGTCGACACACTGTTTGCTGCGGACCAGCGAATAGCCGACTTCGGACTGGAGAGCGGGATCCCGGTATTGAACCTTGCGCTCCAGATGCAGAAATACGCTGAAACCGAACAGACTTTTCTGCACGGCTTTGAGGACACTCCCGGTGTCGGACACTGGAACGTCAAGGGACATCTGTTCGCTGGCCGGACGATAGCTGCCTGGTTACTCGAATGTGGGAACCTGCCGGGACCGTCAGACCAAACGATTCCCGAGATGAAAAGAAAAAGAGAGGACACTGCTCATCTCAAAAGATAATTTCGTGTGCGGCGGTGTCTGCATTTGAGTAGCCGATTATTTAGGGCAAAAATTTTTTCACGATAACCAACTGAAATATGAAAGAAAATTGGGTGATGAGTTCCGGTTGACAGGTAAAATGTTCGACTGGGAGTAGAGGATGCCGAAAACTTACCGTCGGCAAAATTTAAACCGTGCCGTGGCGGATGGCAACCCTGCCAAGCAAAAAAGATCAATTTATTGTTACAGAAATGAAGGGAAGAATTGTCTGTGTATATTTCTAAAAAACGTGAATTATTTATTCTTTTAGGAATTATTTTTATTTGCTTAGTCGGAATAGAAATGGGATTGAGATATTTTCCCTTTTTCGCAAAACGATCAGGAGTGTTTGAACCCAAACCTAGTAGAAACGATCTCAATGACATAATAAGTGTTTTTGAACCAAATTATTCTGGAAATCATATTTCTAGAGATTTCGAAGTTAATGTCCGCACTAACTCATTAGGCTTTAGGGAAAGGGAAATTGATTTTGAAAAGATGTCGTTAAAAAGACCCGTGTTCTTTATCGGGGATTCCTATTTTTTTGGATGGGGTGTTGAAAGAGAATTTCGATTTTCTGAAAGACTTTTCAACACGATACAATTCAAAATTCCAACAGTTAATTTTTCTTTTCCTGGTCAAGGAACCAGTCATTATTTTGACATGTTAAATATGTATGCAAAAAAATTAAACCCTCGTCTTGTAATTATAGGTTTTTTCGTTGGAAATGATTTCCTTGATGATCAGAATGCATTAAGAATCTATACAAATGTTGATAAAAAACTACTCTCTGGTGATTCAATCAGAAGATTTTTAAGAGAGTCTCGAATAATAAATGTTGTGAAATATTCATTATGGAGTATCCCGTGGTTTAGGACTATATTTAATAAATTGGAGTTGAGAAACGATAGGATTAATTTATTTTGCGATGAAAATAAAGAAATTCAAAATTTATTATATTCTACGACATTTTCTGTGTTAGATAAAATTTCAGAATTTTCTAAAAGTAATCATATTCCGATACTTATTGTTATTATTCCTGATCATTTGCAAGTAATTAATAAGAATATATTTGAAGAATATGATATTTATAAGCCTCAAAAGAAGTTGACAGGATATTTAAAAAAGATAGATCTTCCATATTTAAATCTTTTACCATACTTTCTAAATACAGAAGATTCGGAATTATATTTTTTTAAAGAAGACAAGCATTGGACATCAGAAGGTCATGAATTTGTAAGTAAGATTATTATAGAACATTTGAGTATTAAAGAAGAGTAGTTACAAGCAGCTGACGAATCGAAGAGTGATAAGCCTGTACGATCTGATGGATTCTGCGTATGATGCGCCAATTATCAGGGAGCACAGTAAATTTTTGGGCCATGTCCCCCGTAATTGATATCAACCCCCGCAGTAACAAAGAACTGAAAGAAGAGCTAACGCCAAAAATTTTCCTTGTAACTTATTGATTTTACAGGCCATCGGAACTTATTGAGAAGTTACGCATTATTTATCTAAACTCACTATTTTGAAATTTAGGTTCATCCGACTAAAGCGTACTTGGTTTCATAAAGACCATATATTTTAAGTTTAAAGAATTCAGCATCTCGGAACCCATAGGCCTGCCTTTGGAGAGTTTTGATTTTATTGTTTGTTCCCTCCAAAGGTCCAGTTGAAATCGGATAATCATAGTGGTTAAGGATGCCAAAAGCATGACTGGCCAAGGTATTTGCAAATTTCTTCAGTATCGTAATGCTGGTACTTCTGGCTTTTTTGATCCATTTGTCCAGTATTTTTTTGCATCCACTTTACAGTCCTGAAGCCATACTCGTTTTAAATCTTCCTTCAGGCAGCAGGCGGTGGCTAAAGGTTTGTTAAGCTTTAGAGCTTCATCAAGACGTTCTTTCTCATTTTTTTGTTCATTGAGGTTGTGGCGATTTTTTAACAGGAGCCATCGAGTTCCTTTCAACACTTTTTTTGTAATGGTCCTTCAGCCTCATTCTGAATTGCCCTGCGCAATTTGGACAGTTTGTCATTGTAAAGTTTGATCACATAAAAATGATCAAACACGAGGGTGGCTTCGGGCAAATTTTCAAGCACAGCGGCAATAAAGGCAGGTGACATGTCAATTGCAACCGCCTTGATTTCAGCCTTTGCATATTTGAGGCGCTTCCAGCAAGGCGTCAATGCATCGCCCCCCCCTTACCGTCACCGACAAAGATTACTGCACCGGTCTTCAGATTCAGCGCCACGATCAAATACCGGTGTCCTTTACCAATGCTGATCTCATTGATGGCAATATGAGTAACATGTTTGAGCCGCAGGCGTTTATATTAGAATTTGGATAACCGCGCCCTATGGGCGGGGGTAAAAATAGCTTTGCGTAGAGATCTGCCCAGATGTATTTCCTAATTGAGTTGTTCCCGCAATTCAAAAA
>JAJSZP010000161.1 GCA_030262775.1 Deltaproteobacteria bacterium
ATAGTTTATTCCGGTGTTGGAAAGCGCAAGGATGAGCTTGATTATGCTCTTGGCGCGGGAATACTTATGTTTAATATCGAGTCCCTTGAAGAACTTGAGCTTATAAACGACAGAGCAGGTTTCTTAAAAAAGAAAGCTCCCGTTGCCATTAGAGTCAACCCTGATGTTGATCCGAAAACCCATCCCTATATTTCGACTGGACTTGAGAAAAACAAGTTTGGAATTAACACCGAAGTTGCAATTGAAGGCTATAAGATTGCAGGAAGGCTTAAGAATATTGATGTCATTGGTATTGACTGCCACATAGGATCGCAGATTACAGAGGCAGAACCTTTTAAAGATGCCCTTAATAGTATAAAAGCCCTGATAAAGGAACTCAGGGGGCTCAACATCAATATCAAATACATTGATATGGGCGGGGGTCTTGGAATAACCTATGATGATGAATCACCTCCGCATCCCGATGAGTATGCCAGATCAATTATGCAGGCAATTGAAGATATGCACGTAAAACTCATTCTGGAGCCGGGCAGGGTTATTGTAGGAAATGCTGGAATACTTGTTGCTGAGGTTCTTTACAGAAAGACGGGAAAGGCAAAGGAATTTGTTATAGTTGATGCAGGAATGAATGATCTGGTCAGGCCTAGTCTGTACGACGCATTTCATGCCATTAAGCCTGTTGTTGAGCTTGAGGGTGAACAAATAGTTGCTGATGTTGTGGGGCCTATTTGTGAGACAGGAGATTTTTTAGCTGTTGACCGAAGAATTGCTGATTTCAGGCAGGGAGATCTTCTTGCGGTGATGAGTGCTGGCGCATACGGATTTGTCATGTCATCCAACTATTGTTCAAGGCTTAAGGTGGCCGAGGTTATGGTAAGGGATGATCAGTTTCATATTATCAGGGAACGCCAGGATTACGAGGAGTTAATTAAAGGGGAGTCTATACCGCCGTTTCTTTAACTTTGGGTGAACCCTTAGGTTTAAATCATGAAAAACTCGCGCATAAAATATCGTAAAAAAAGAATCATCCATAACTATAAAGAAATTTTGGTAATTGAGCAAACAGCCGGACAAAAAACAGCATTTTATAATGGATTCTTTCTTAACGATATCTAATACGCTCAGCCAGTTTTATAAAGCTAAAACATTACATCAAAATTAGAACGAAAATTTAATGGATCAAATTACTTTCTACAAGATGAGCGGAAGCGGCAACGACTTTATTATTATTGACAACAGAAATAGAGTTGTTGACAAAAATGATTTGCAGGATTTTATTTCTAAAGTCTGCCGCAGAAAAATGTCTGTTGGCGCTGACGGTCTTATACTTGTGGAAGAATCTGAAAGCGTTGATTTTAAGTGGCGTTTTTTTAATTCTGACGGAAGCTCTGCTGAAATGTGCGGGAATGGAGCAAGATGTGCGGCACGTTTTGCATATTTAAACGGGATTTCAGGAACAAAAGTATTTTTTGAGACAGAAGTCGGTATTGTTTCAGCTATAGTTGAAAACAACCAGGTAAAAATAAAAATGCCGGACCCCATTGATCTCAAGACAGATTATAATCTTGAGCTGGGAAATGGTTCCATGCAGGTTAGCAGTGTAAACACAGGAGTTCCGCATGTAGTTATCACGGTTGGTGATATTGATGATGTGGAGGTAGTAAAGGCAGGAAGAGAGATAAGGTACCATGACAGTTATGCACCTGCGGGAACAAATGTAAATTTCATATGCGTAGAAAATGACAATACCATATCAATTCGAACATATGAACGAGGAGTAGAAGATGAAACCCTGGCATGCGGGACGGGTTCAGTTGCAGCCGCTATTGTAATGCGTTATAAATCAAAAGGAAAGTCTCCTGTAAAGGTTATCACAAGAGGCGGGGGATATCTTTATATCTATTTTAAAGAAGATGATGGAAAATTTTACGATGTTTTTCTTGAAGGTAATGCCCGTGTCATTTATAAGGGCTTTCTTCGGGAAGATGCATTGAAGGCTTAGGGAAGCTTTGGAAGGGTGTTGAAAAATTAGAGCGTGGGCTATCGCCTAATTCCACAATTAGGCTCGAATTAGTATTCGGAGTTTGTTGTATATTTTTTTATAGTTATGATTTTGTAACTTACTATTTACAATAAAACTTTAAGGAGAACGAAGATGAAACGATGCGATTTAACAAAAGGTCTTGGAGTCTTCCTTGCCATCATGATTACTCTCTTTTGTGGCCTAATACCAAATCTTTGGGCCTCAGACGATGCAGCCGAGTGCGATTGCTGCACCAACCAAAGCTTGAAAGGTTGCTATGGATTTTCCGAATCAGGGACCATGCTGATTAATTCTGTGTCGGTAACGATGACAAGTGTTGGTTTTTTGCACTCAGATGGGAACGGAAATTTAACTGGACATGAGACAGTGAATTTAGATGGCGATTCTTTTACAGCAGAGATAGAAGGAACGTATGAGGTGAATCCCGATGGTACAGGCACAATGACGGTTTGTTCTTATACAAAAGACTCAGATTTACCTTCCCTTGAGATAGAAATTTCTTTTGTTATCACTGGCTATAGGCAGGAAGAAGTTCGTACGTTGACCACTGATATTAGGTATTGCCAAACAACAATTTCCTCTGATGATGATAGTAGTGAATCGTCACTATGGAGTATTAAACCATTAGGTATAGTAGGGATGGCAAGCAAGCAGTTCTATAAAGATGATGATGATTAGTAATAGAGTTCATATGTACATCTGGTTGTCAACATGTTGATTTTGAGTTTTCAAATTTTTGATAATAATTTCACGGCGTTTTAAGAATATATTACACCTGAAGCTCACTATCAGCCGATTTGTTCCATAAGACTAAAGCGTTACCAGGGAGAAATAAAAAAGTATATGATCAGAATTGAAAAGTCAGACAGATTAAAAAATTTACCGCCCTATCTTTTTAAGGAGATAGACAGACAAAAGGAAGAAGTTAGACAACAGGGCGTAGATATTATTGATCTTGGTGTCGGCGATCCGGACATGCCTACACCTCCGCATATAATTGAAGCATTGAACAAGGCGGCTCAGGATCCTGCAAATCACAAGTATCCTTCATACACAGGCATGGACGAGTTTAACAAGACCGTCGCCCGATGGTATAAGCGAAGATTTAACGTGGACCTTGACCCTGGCAGGGAAGTCGTAACACTGATTGGTTCCAAGGAGGGAATTGCTCATATCCCCCTTGCATTTATCAATAATAATGATTTTGCTCTTGTATCAAGCCCTGGATATCCGGTTTATGATACAGGAGTTAAATTTGCCGGTGGTCAGACATATTTTATGGATTTGTTAAAGGAAAATAATTTTTTTCCCGATTTTGATGCTGTTCCGGAAGAGATTGCCGGCAAGGCAAAGATGATGTTTATTAACTACCCCAATAATCCAACATCAGCAGTAGCAGACGGGGATTTTTTTAAAAAAGTTGTTTCATTTGCAGAATTGCACAATATTATTGTCTGTCATGATGCTGCATATACTGAGATGGCTTTTGATGATTACAGGCCGATAAGTTTTCTTGAGACCAATGGTGCAAAAGATGTGGGAATAGAATTTCATTCTTTGTCAAAGACGTACAACATGACGGGATGGCGCATTGGGTTTGCAGTCGGCAGGGCAGAGGTGATTCAGTCTCTTGGGCAGGTTAAGAGCAATATTGATTCAGGCGCATTTCAGGCCGTACAGATTGCAGGCATAGCTGCACTGGAAGGGGATCAGGCCTGTGTGGAAAACATGAACAGGGAGTATGCCGGGCGACGGGATGTGCTTGTTGATGGACTGATTGGCCTTGGACTTTCAGTAGAAAAACCGCAAGCGACATTTTATGTATGGATAGAAGTTCCGGAAGGATATACTTCTGCGGAATTTACAAGCCATCTTCTTTTGATGGGAGGTATAGTTGTCACGCCCGGAAATGGATTCGGGGCTGCGGGTGAGGGATATGTCAGGATGGCGCTGACTGTTGGCAAGGAAAGGATAAAGGAAGTTATCGAAAGGATACGAGCCATTGGTTTCTAGCTTAGGTTCTAAATGGAAAAACATATTGCCTATATCTCTATCGGTTCCAACATCGGAGATAAACTGTTAAACTGCCGGAAAGGTATTTCTGCTCTCACAAAGTGCGGCAGATCCGTCATAATTGGGCAATCGAATTTTTACAAGACTGAGCCAGTTGATTACGCTGATCAGGACTGGTTTTTTAATTCCGTGGTAAAAATTGAAACCACTCTTGACCCATTTCAGCTTTTATATGAACTGAAAATAATCGAAGAAGATGCAGGACGCACCGAAGACCAAATCAGGTATGGCCCCAGGATTCTAGATCTGGATATAATTTTTTATGATAATATTGTGATAAATTCATCGGAACTTATAATTCCTCATCCTAAAATGCACAAAAGACGCTTTATATTAAAACCTATTTGTGATATAAACCCAAAATTCATTCATCCGATTTTGAAAATGGATATGCACTGCCTCTTAAATAACCTGGATGACAAAGAGCAAAGGGTAATTCAATATTGTTTCGATTATTAATATTTGCAGGAGTAATATATCTTGGCTACAGGTTGCTGAAATCCTGGAAGCTGAAAAATACGCAGAGAAAGGCAGGTTTTGGCAAAACTGGTAGTAATGTGGTCGATGATATAATGATCAAAGATCCCTTTTGTGAGGCATATTTTCCTAAAAGAAATGGAGTTCATCTCCTGGTTGATGGAAAAGATTTATATTTTTGCAGCACAGAATGCAGAGACAAGTTTATTGCTTTACGTCAGAAGAAAAACAGTTGAACCTATAGACTTTCAGATAAATAATTTTACTGTGTTATCAGTCGTCGACGTATAACTGATACGCCTTTCTCCTTCTGGCCTTGTGAAATTAATTATCTGAAAATCTATAAATTGATTGCTTATTCGAGCTATCTTGCAAAGCCCTCAAGGCATCAATACCGGAGGTTTAAATAGATGAAATTTTTTATCGACACCGCAAACATAGAAGAAATAAAGGAAGCCAGCAGCATGGGCATGGCTGATGGGGTAACTACCAATCCCACTCTTATTGCAAGAGAGAAGGGTAATTTTGAAGATATCATAAAAAAGATCTGCAAAATAGTTGACGGCCCTATAAGCGCGGAAGTTATCAGTCTGAATACCGAGGGTATGCTCAAGGAAGCCCGGCATCTGGCAAGTATTCACAAAAATATTGTTGTAAAGATCCCCATGACAATTGATGGTATAAAGGCAACGCGTCAACTTTCAGAAGAGGGGATAAAGACAAATGTTACTCTT
>JAJSZP010000162.1 GCA_030262775.1 Deltaproteobacteria bacterium
CATCCTCTGGTTGTCGGTATTAATGAGACTGATCAGGGTGTAATGACATATCTTCATGATTACGGAAAAAGGATTTTGCTGCCTATCTATGTTTTTTATTTAAAAGGTGGGGATAAAAACATACTTGTAGACACAGGACTTGAACAATTTGTTGTATCTGATGAAATAAGAAAAAACTGCGGGTTTGATATACTTGAATTTGAAGAAGCCCTTGCAACATTAAATTTAAAGCCGGAAGACATAGATGTGATTATTCACACCCACCTTCATAATGATCATTGTGAAAATGATTATAAATGCTCAAATGCCGATGTTTATGTGCAAAAAGCAGAACACGATTTTTTAAAAAACCCACATCCTGTTGATCACAGATATTATCCCGACGTTCTTGATGAGGTTAATGTAATTGAGATAGAGGGAGATGTAAATATTTTGGATGGAATTGATGTGATTTTTACTCCCGGCCATTCGGTTGGAGGCCAGTCTGTATCTGTAAATACATCAAAAGGAAAAGCTATTATCACAGGTTTGTGCTGTAATGATAAAAATTTCCCTTCATCAGGTCCGGCTATTGCACCGGGCGTGCACATAAATGTCATGGAAGCTTATGATTCAATGCAGAAATTAAAGAAAATGGCAGATATACTTATTCCGCTGCATGGCCTTTCTGTAGGTAAATTAAAAAGCATTCCATGAAAAAAATATTTAGGTGGATAGGTGAAAGGCTGAAGGTTGAAGCCCCTTTTTACCTTCATCCTTCAGTCTATCCACCTTCAGCCTAAATCTTTTAGCACCTCTTCTGCCGCTTCTATTGTTTTATCAATGTGTTCGGCTTCATGTGCTGCTGAAACAAAAAGCGCTTCAAACTGTGAAGGAGCAAGATAAATTCCTTTTTCCAGCATACCATTGTAATAGGCTGAAAACATATCAAGATCACTGGTCTTTGCATCTTCAAAATTTTTAACGTCTCTATCCGTGAAAAAAAGGCCGAGCATTGAGCCTGCCCTGTCAACCATGGCTTTTACTCCTGCCTTTTCCGCAGCTTTCTTGATACCGGTTGCAAGAAGGTCTGCCTTTTTATCAAGATTTTCATAGAATCCAGGCTTCTTCAATTGCATAAGCGTTGCAATCCCCGCAGCCATAGCAACTGGATTGCCTGACAAAGTTCCTGCCTGATACACAGGCCCATTCGGTGCAATATGTTCCATGATTTCACGCTTGCCTCCATAAGCGCCAACCGGTAATCCTCCCCCGATAATTTTACCCAGGCATGTAATGTCCGGCAATATTCCATACAAAGACTGAGCACCGCCGTACGCAACCCTAAAACCAGTCATAACTTCATCAAATATCAGTATACTGCCGCTCTTTTCAGTTACTTCCCTTAAAGTCTCCAGAAAACCGTCAACAGGTCTTACAAGTCCCATATTTCCTGCAACCGGTTCAACTATTATACAGGCAATTTTATCTCCCTGCTCATCCATAACCTTCTTAACACTTTCTATATCATTATAGGGCAGCGAAAGGGTATGAGCTACAAAGGATTCTGGCACTCCTGGACTTCCGGGGATACCTAATGTAGCAACGCCTGATCCTGCCTCAACAAGAAGGGTGTCTGCATGACCGTGATAACATCCATCAAATTTAATTATTGCATCACGACCGGTTGCCCCCCTGGCAAGCCTTATAGCGCTCATTGCAGCCTCTGTGCCGGAATTAACCATACGAACCATATCAATAGAAGACACCGCATCTATAACCATTTCAGCCAGCACTATTTCAAGATCTGTAGGCGCTCCAAAACTTGTACCGCGATTCAGAACAGATGCAATAGCCTTAATAACCGCCGAATGCCTGTGCCCAAGTATCATTGGACCCCACGAACCAATGTAGTCGATAAAACCGTTGCCGTCTGCATCATAAATCATACATCCTTCTGCATGATCAATAAATACAGGTTCAGCTCCTACGGACTTGCAAGCACGCACCGGACTGTTAACACCACCTGGGATTACATTAATAGCCCTGTTAAAAAGCTTCTTGGAATTTTCGCGATTCATTATTCAGCATCCTTTCCTTTAAAAATTTGCACCATACATTTTATTTTTTTGAAAAAATATCAGATACGTTTTAATAGGTCAAGAAGGATGAACTCGTAAAAAAAAATTGACAGCGATTATTAAATTTGTTAAAAAGTTTTTGTCTTTTGGTTTCAGTCAGTAATAAATGAGACCTTATAGAAAAATGTTTAATTTTGTACAAGTCCACGGGTCTCACTGGGCCGTTAGCTCAACTAGGCAGAGCACCTGACTCTTAATCAGTAGGTTGAAGGTTCAATTCCTTCACGGCCCACCAGTCAATATGGGGTTTCGGCGGTTTAATGCCAAAACCCTTTTTTTTCGTTTTTTGCCATTTTTTTGATTTTAACCTAAGTTGAGCGATTTTTTTGCGAAGAAATATGCCGAGATCTTGATGCAGCAAGTTTCGCTAAAAGCGTAGGCATACCAATGGATATGTCGAGACTTTTCGCAAGTTCTTAATGCGCAGGAAATTGGTTCAGGTTGAGTAAAAAATCACTCAATTAAGGTTTAAAAAATAGGGGAATTATGGGTCTATTATCTTCTTCAGTATCTGTTACGCGTTATAAAGTTAAAGGTAATCTTGAAAAACCTGTTCTTGAAAAAGTTTACAACGGCCTTATACAAAATGCCATCCCTGAAATAGATGACGATCACCTAGAAAAGATTGTCGGATGGACGTCATTCGAAAATCCTTATGTCCCTGCGTTTGAAGACTCCTCCTTTGTAATTGGTCCATATCTGGTTTTTTCAATGAGACTGGACAAGAAATCAATACCGCCCAAAGTTATACAAAAACACTATGCCATTGAAATGGCCAAACAACTTGAGAAAAGCGGCCGGCAATATTTATCAAGAAACGAAAAAAAATCCATAAAAGATCATGTTATTGATGTTCTCAGCCTTCGCATTCCAGCCACACCCAATATTTATGATCTGATCTGGAACATGGAAGAATCATGGCTGTGGTTTTTCTCAAACCTGAAAGCTGCCAATGAAGAATTTGAAACACTGTTTTCAAAATCATTCAAGCTCAGCCCTATCAGGCTCTTTCCATACACTACTGCCAATCTTATGTCCGGCCTTTCAGATGCTGATCAAGATCTTTTATTACAACTTTCGCCCACAAAATTCACGGAGTAGCACATGCTTGATATAGCCGTATCTTACAATCAATATAAATTTTTAGGTTATGAATTTCTCACATGGCTGTGGTTTATCATGGAAAACCAGCAGGAGATACTGAAAAAATCAGACAAAGAACTTGTATCCCTTGATATTGGAAATCGTATTGTGCTTGAAAACAATAAAACCGATTCAATTGAAAGCATTACAATAAAAGGCGACAAGGCCGGTCTTGAAGAAGGAATCCTCTCCCTGCAAAAAGGAGCAGTTGTAACCGAACTCAATCTTATCTACAAAGCAGGCAATAATGAATGGCGATTTAATATAAAAGGTGAAAGCCTTGATATTTCAAGCCTCAAAACACCGGAAACAGGACCTGTTGAAACAAAGGAGGATATTGAAGCAGCCTTACTTGAAAAGGTTTTTCTTTATGAAAAGATTTTTATTTTAATGAACAATCTTTATAAACAGTTTATAAGTCTGCGGGTTACAGGCATATGGGAAAAGAATGTTGTTCCAAGTATCAAAAAATGGATAGCATCTTGAGACGGTGTGTTTTAATGGAAGCAGATATCGAAAAAAATCTATTAGAATGTTAATATTTCACGGACATCCTATGTTGCCCCTTAAATATGTTGAAATGATTGAGCCTCTTGAGGAAACACATGAGACCACGTTGTCTATGCCATATATTATAGAGCTGCGTGAGCTGTTGCACATTATGCGATAGTGCTCTGCTGATCGGCGTTGTTTCCGCAAGAGGCTCTTTGATAATTCATTTTACAAGAATAGAGGAGGACTTCGAGCAATGACTGCATGTTAGTACGTTGTCGAAAAGTCTGAACGATAGCGTTCTGAAAGTCTATGAGTCAAATACGAGTTAAGGTGTTCAGCCATTAACATGTTGAGCTATTTCTTTCAAGATGTTTCTGGTCTGAACTAAAAAGCTTTTCATATCGCCTTTTGAAAGCCTGGCCTTAAAAACATGGTCTGATGTAAACTTAAAATGATCTTGCCTTGAAACTATCATGTCAACTATTCCAAAGGAATTTTTTTGGTGAGCTGGTGAAAAACAAAGGAAAAGATGCTGTCCTGTCAGGTCAAGCCTTTTTACTCCAGCTTTTACGGATAAAACTTTAAGCATAATCTTTAAAAGAAGATTGGCAGCCTCATTTGGCAAAGCCCCAAATCTATCAATTAATTCTGCCTTAAAATCGGATAATTCTTTTAAATCCGTTAGCTTTGCCAGCTTTCTATAAACCGAAAGTCTCTGATCAATATCAGGGATAAAATTTTCTGGGATAAACGCAGAGAAAGTCATGTTAATCTCAGGCTCCAGGCTTTCTACAACCGCTTCTCCTTTCAGCTCAGACATAGAGTTTTCCATCAGCTTGAGAAACATGTCATATCCGACCGCAGCGATATGACCTGTCTGTGAAGCGCCAAGTATTGTACCCCCTCCCCTGATTTTCAAATCACTCATGGCTATTTGAAAGCCTGCTCCAAGCTCACTATGTTCCATCAACACTTTAAGCCGTTTCCTGGCATCTTTAGTCAATACGCTTTCTTCCGGAATAAACAGATATGCATATGCCTGCTCATCAGCTCTTCCGACACGGCCGCGAAGCTGGTAAATCTGGGCCAGTCCAAACCTGTCAGCCCTGTTGATGAGTATTGAGTTGGCAGAAGGAATATCAATACCCGACTCAATTATAGTTGTACACACCAGCATATCTATCTCTTTCTTCATAAACCTAAACATTTCTCTTTCCAGCTCATCTTCGCTTAAACGGCCATGTGCAACTCCCAGCCTGACCTCAGGTACCAGCTTCTTTAAATGCTCTGCAATTAACCATATATTATGAATATTATTATGAACAAAAAATATCTGACCACCCCTTTTTAACTCCTTTCTTATAGCTTCCGCAATAATCACATCATCAAACTCCGAAATATAGGTTATAATGGAATGGCGATGTTCGGGTGGGGTTGAAATAATACTTATGTCACGTATTCCGAACAGGGACATTTGAAGGGTCCTGGGTATGGGAGTTGCTGTTAATGCCAAAACATCAACTGTTGTCCTTATTTTTTTCAACATCTCCTTTTGCTTAACACCAAAGCG
>JAJSZP010000163.1 GCA_030262775.1 Deltaproteobacteria bacterium
GGTTATTGCATTGATACAGTCGGCTTAGACACAGAAATGATAAGAAAATATGTAAAATATCAGGACAACCGAGATAAGTAAGTCGTTAAAACAAGGATAAACAATTTTAGGAGCAACTCAACCTTTCTCCCTCTGGAGGCAAAAGCAATTTTATCCCCTTTCGGGGGTTAAACCAAATCCGGCCCCTCCGGGGTCGGATTTTTACTTGTCGTTTCCATCGGCTGATGATCCCTTGGCCAATGCCAGGATTACGTTCAATCCGGGCTTGTGTGTTACCTGGCTCTGATGCCAATAGCACAGCCTCAAATTTAAACTCTTTATCGTAATGTTTTCACATAGTGATACACCTCCTGCAGCCTTATACAACTTGGCTGTTCGGTGTGTCTACTATTTTAGGGAAAATCCAATCAAGAGTTTTCCGTCTTCTCTTGACATAATATGCATATTGGCTTAAAGAATCGAAATTCTTTTTAATTAAACTTCGGAACACATTTTTAATGGATAATAAAATATTTTCTTTAAATTATGATCAGAAAGCATCATTTTTTATATATTGCAATAGCTACTATAGCCTTAAGCGCTATATATCTTATTGTTCACAACATGCCCGAAAAATTGCCGTATTTGAATGAATTTGAAAAAAATATCCAAAATGTAAACCCGCAACAATTAGATAAAAAAAAAGTTCATTTATACTTTGCGGATAAAGGCAATTCCTTTCTAATAGCTGAAGAAAGAACCATTTCTCAATCTCATGATCCTGCGGAATTTGGCAAAACCATAATTGAGGCTCTTATAAAAGGACCGCTTGAAGGGCTTATGCGAACAATACCTGTAGGCACAATTCTCAGTGCTTTCTATGTTACACAAGATGGAACCGCTTATATAGACTTAACAAAAGAGGTTAAAGGGCGTCATCCCGGCGGAATTAAAACAGAACTTATTACAATATATTCTATAGTTAATTCATTAACTCTAAACAGTTACGGAATCAATGCCGTAAAAATACTGATCGGGGGACACGAATCCATGACTCTTGCCGGCCATATTGATCTGCGTTTCCCCCTTAAAGCCAACATGTTATTGATAAGATGATGAAAAAAAACAGTATTAACAGAATAAGAAATATCGGCATTATAGCACACATTGATGCCGGAAAAACAACTGTTACAGAGCGGGTACTTTATTATACCGGCCGATCACACAAAATCGGCGAAGTCCATAACGGTGAAGCTGTAATGGACTGGATGCCAGATGAACAGGAAAGAGGCATCACCATTACTTCTGCCGTTACCACCTGCCTTTGGAACGATAGCGAAATCCATATCATAGATACTCCAGGGCATGTCGATTTTACAATTGAGGTAGAACGCTCTCTGAGAGTACTTGACGGAGCTATAGGTATTTTTTGTGCCGTTGGAGGCGTGGAACCACAATCGGAAACAGTCTGGAGACAGGCTGACAAATATTTTGTTCCCAAAATAGCTTTTATAAACAAGCTGGACAGAATTGGAGCTGACTTTTTCGGTACAATAAATATAATGAAAGAAAAGCTGAATGCAAATCCTCTTATTATGCAACTGCCGGTAGGAATTGAAGAAAACTTTGCAGGCATAATAGACCTTATTACAATGAAACAAACGATCTGGAACGATGATACACTTGGAGCAACATACACAACTCAAGATATCTCCAGTGACTATCTTGATAAGGCAAATGAATATCGCGAAAAGCTTATTGAAACAATAGCCGAAGTTGATGACGAAATAATGGATGCCTATCTTTCCGAATCTCCAATCACCAATGAAAGCCTTCTTAATGCTATACGAAAGGCCACTATTAATTTAAATATGGTTCCTGTATTATGCGGAAGCGCTCTGAAAAATAAAGGAATTCAGCCGCTCCTTGATGCAATTATCCGTTTCCTTCCCAGTCCTGTTGACATTCCTCCTATTAAAGGATCTCATCCCGATACCGGCAAACCTATTGAATGCCCGGCAAAAAATACTGAGCCGCTGGCAGCGCTAATATTCAAGGTCTCAATGATTGAAGGAAGAAAACTCTCCTATGTCAGAATATACAGTGGAAAAATGGAGGCTGGACACGATGTTTACAATCCTTTTCTCAAGAAAAAAGAGAAACTTTCCCGCATCCTGAGAATGCATGCCAATAAAAAGGAGCGTGTGGAAAAGGCTGGTGCAGGTAGTATTGTTGGGGTCATAGGATTAAAAAAATCTTCAACAGGTGAAACGCTTTGCAGTATTGATAATCCTGTATTGCTTGAAAAAATGGAATTTTATGAACCCGTAATATCTGTGGCCATAGAGCCCAAAACCCATGCTGACCAGGAAAAATTGGACCAGGTTCTTAATAAATTTCTGGCGGAAGATCCAACTTTGAGGCTTCGTGAAGACGAAGATACAGGGCAGAAAATTCTTTCCGGCATGGGAGAACTTCACATGGAAGTAATAATCAGCCGGATGCAGCGCGAATTTTACACAAGCGTTAATGTAGGGAAGCCACAGGTTGTATACAGAGAAGCCATAGCCAGTGAGTCTGAAGCGTCTGCTGTATTTGACAAGGAAGTTGCCGGCCATCACCTTTTTGGCGAGGTATCATTGAAACTCAGGCCGCTGGCCAGAGGAAAGGGTAAAAAATTCAAATCAGAAATTTCCCCTGAAACAATCCCTGAAAACTTTATTAATGCTATTGAAAAAGGAATTATGGAATCTTTGGAAAGCGGGGCATTGATGGGATACCCTGTTGTAGATATTGAAGCAATTGTTACAGGCGGATCCTGCAAAGAATCGCTTGCCTCGGAACTCGCATATACTGTTTGTGCATCCATGGCCTGCAAAGAGGCTCTATTAAAAGGAGAGCCTTTTCTTCTGGATCCGATTATGTCTGTTGAAGTGTTTGTTCCGGAATCTTTCATGGGAGACGTTATCGGTGATCTTAATTCCCGGGGAGGAAAAATTGAATCTATAGAGCCTAAAACAGGCTTGCAGTCAATAAAAGCAAAAATCCCCTTGGCTCAGATGTTCGGTTACTCAACTTCATTAAGATCCGCAACCCAGGGTCGAGCGACATTTAATATGCAGTTTTCCCATTTTGACCGAATATAATTATATGACTATCGGGTCAGCAATTCCCGCTTATGCCTGAAACCAGCATGAACAACGGGTTTCAAGATTGAGCTTTCGTACACTTTTTTACCAAAATGATGTCATAGCTAAGTCATACCAAATTTGAGCTGGAATTGCTGCTGTCGGGTTGACTAAGTAGACCACAACATATAGTATGCTGATTGATGAAAACGAAGCAGGGCAAAAGCAAGAAAATGGCAAAAAATACCCTTTCCGACGACCGTGCTTGAATTCCAACGGTGGTTTTCAGACGAAAAGGCTTGTGTAGATTATCCTTACCAGAGCCGCTGGCCGGAGGGATTTGTATGCCCTAAGTGCGGTTTCCGTGGACGGCCATATAGCATTGAGGCTTATCGGCGTATAGAATGCGCTGGATGTAAACACCAGACTTTTGTGACAGATGGGACCGTGATGCACGGCACAAGGATACCTTTACAGGTGTGGTTCAACGGCGCGTATCTTATGACCACGCATACGCCAGGCTTTTCTGCTCTTTAGTTTCAACGTCAGCTTGGGATCAAAACGTACGAAACCGCATTCCAGATGTTGCATAAGCTGCGTTCAGCGACGGTGCGACCGAGATCGAATTCACTGGGATATCGAGGTAGACGAAACTTTATCGGTGCGAAAAAATCGGGCAAACGCGGTCGTGGGGCAGCAGACAAGGTAATAGTCGCAGGAGCCGTCGAGGTTTTGGCACGGAGAGAACGGAAAGAGCGCGTTGGCCCTCTTAGATTGCAGGTAGTTGCTGATGGTTCCGCTCTTGTGGGTGTTGTGGTGAATAATGTTGAAATCGGCTCAATTGAAAAGTGTGGACATACATGTTCCTTTTTGATGGCAATCAAACCAGACAGAAAGGAGTTAACCAGTTTACTTTATCATGGATTTGGAATTCAAGGCTATCGAACGGTATGCTTTGGCGTTATCCCGACATATGACCATTCTGGATGTTGCTAAACATCTGGGGGTCAGCTGGGATGTTGTTAAAGATATCCAAAAACGCTACCTATCCAGAAAATATAAACGCCTGCGGCTCAAACATGTTACTCATATTGCCATTGATGAGATCAGCATTGGTAAAGGACACCGGTATTTGACCGTGGTGCTGAATCTGAAGACCGGTGCAGCAATCTTTGTCGGTGACGGTAAGGGGGGCGATGCATTGACGCCTTTCTGGAAGCGCCTCAAATATGCAAAGGCTGAAATCAAGGCGGTTGCAATTGACATGTCACCAGCCTTTATTGCCGCTGTGCTTAAAATCTGCCTGAAGGAAGATTTAAAACGAGTATGGCTTCAGGTCTGTAAAGTGGATGCAAAAGAAATACTGGACGAATGGATCAAAAAAGCCAGAAGCACTATCATTACGATACTGAAGAAATTTGCAAATACCTTGGCCAGTCATGCTTTTGGCATCCTTAACCACTATGATTATCCGATTTCAACTGGACCTTTGGAGGTAACAAACAATAAAATCAAAACTCTCCAAAGGCAGGCCCATGTGTTCCGAGATGCTGAATTCTTTAAACTTAAAATATATGGTTTTTATGAAACCAAGTACGCTTTAGTCGGATGAACCTTATTTTGACCCTGGTATTTACCGCTTTGACGCATTCGAATACTAAGTCCAAAATATCTCATTAATTTGCGCCAGTTGGAAAAATCACTTATCGGTCAGGTTTCACCAAGCAGCCGGGCAAGGTTCTTGGTGCTGATCACTCCAAGGGTCGGTGTTGGAATATTCGGGTCTTTTTCACGTAACCGATCCAGGCTCTCAATCATTTTCCTGACTATATCTTTTTTTTTATTATGTTCCAGATAATCCTGAAACAGTTGATAAAAGCTGTGTTGTAAAACCTCAATATAACCAGGTGACAGTTCATTTAATACTGAACTTTGAGCATCCTCAAAGAGACGTTTTAGCGTCATTGCCTGGATTCTTGGCGCTGCCCGTTTCATTGTCTTGCAAAACCGGTTGAAACCGGATTTCACGTGTGACCGGCATGGTCGATAACTAACTGGTGAAAGTCCAGTCATGAGCCAGAAAGGAGGCAACGTGTAGGCGAAGGCAAGGGTGCCCGAAGAAACCCGTACACGCT
>JAJSZP010000164.1 GCA_030262775.1 Deltaproteobacteria bacterium
CTAACTCCAAAAGAAATTACAACAATGCTTGATGATTATGTGATTGAACAGGATACTGCAAAAAAGGTTCTTTCTGTTGCTGTTTACAATCATTATAAAAGGCTGGATTCTTCGGTTGAAACAGGAGATATTGAAATCCAGAAAAGCAATATTCTTCTGATAGGGCCTACCGGCTGCGGAAAGACTTTGCTTGCGCAAACACTTGCCAGATTTCTTAATGTTCCTTTTACAATAGCAGACGCCACAAGCCTCACAGAAGCAGGATATGTCGGTGAAGATGTTGAAAACATCATTCTTTCATTACTCCAAAATGCTGATTACGATGTCGAGAAGGCCAAGCGAGGAATCGTTTATATTGATGAAATTGACAAGATTGCACAAAAATCCGACAATCCTTCTATTACACGTGATGTTTCAGGGGAAGGAGTTCAGCAGGCATTATTAAAGATTATAGAGGGAACTACTGCAAGTGTTCCGCCCAAAGGTGGAAGAAAGCATCCTCAGCAGGATTTTGTTAGGGTCGATACTTCCAATATACTTTTTATTTGCGGTGGAACTTTTACCGGCCTTGAGCAAATAATCCAGCAGCGTCTCGGTTCAAAAGTTATGGGTTTTGGCGCAAAAATTCTCAAGCATAAAGAAAAAAGTATTGGAGATATTCTTAGAATGGTTCAACCAGAGGACCTTGTAAAATTTGGTCTTATTCCGGAATTTGTCGGTCGTTTGCCGGTAGTTGCTGCGCTTGATGAATTAAATGATGCTGCGCTGATTAGAATACTTAAAGAACCAAAAAATGCTTTGATCAAGCAGTTCAAAAAACTTTTTGAGTTTGAAGGAGTAAACCTGAGATTTACAGACAGCGCTGTTGCAGCTATTGCCAAGGAATCCTTGAAACGAAAATCAGGTGCAAGAGGACTTCGCTCAATAATAGAGAGCTGCATGTTAGATATTATGTTTGAAATTCCTTCTATCGAAAATATAAAGGAATGCGTGATAGGTGAAGATGTTGTGCTGAATAAGGAAGATCCGATCCTGTTGTATGAGCAGACAAAAAAACAGGCGTAGATTGGTGGTTAGTGGTTGCCTTTTTACGAATTCATAAAATTTTAAGCAAAATTTGATTAAAAATGATAAATTTTCCAAAAATTTTCAAGGAAGACATGCTGGATCAGCCAAAACAAAAGTTCTCGCTTTTACCTTTAAGGGATATTGTGGTTTTTCCTCATATGGTGGCTCCCCTTTTTGTTGGACGAACAAAATCTATAAATGCGCTTGCCGATGCAATGAATAAAGACAAGAATATTTTTCTTGCCTCGCAGAAAAAGGTAGGTATTGATAATCCCATGGAGAAGGATATTAATTCTACTGGCGTTTTGGGGAAAGTGCTTCAACTGCTTAAGCTCCCCGATGGCACGGTAAAGGCTCTTGTTGAGGGAAAGTCAAGGGGATGCATAAAGCGCTTTATTCAGAATAAAAACTTTTTCAGCGTGGAGGTTGAACCGGTAGTGGAGCCGGAAATTCCAGTTGCAGAAAGTGTTGCGCTTAGCAGAGCTGTTGTTGAGAGCTTCGAGGAATATGCCAATCTGTCAAAAAATATTTCTAAAGAACTTGTGGGAAATATCTCTGCCATATCCAATCCATCTCAGTTGGCAGATACCATAGCGGCTCATTTTCCATTCAAAATTGAGGATAAACAGCATCTTCTTGAAACCTTTTCTCCTGACAAGCGGCTTTCTATCCTTCTTGGCTTGATAAAAATGGAAATTGATATTTTTAACATGGATAAAAAGATAAAATCCAGCGTAAAAGAGCAGATGGAGAAAACGCAGAAAAGTTATTATTTGAATGAGCAGATGCGGGCCATAAGAAAGGAGATGGGAGCTGAAGAAGACCCTGGTGCCGAACTCAAAGAACTTGAAAAACAGATCAAACGAAAAAGAATGTCTAAAGAGGCGGCAGCTAAAGCAAGGCAAGAGCTCAAAAAACTCAAAATGATGACCCCAATGTCAGCGGAAGCAACAGTAGTTCGCAATTATATTGAATGGATGATAAGTCTTCCCTGGTTTGACCGCAGCAGGGTGCTTAATAATCTTGATGAAGCAGAGAAAATTCTAGATGAAGACCATTACGGTCTTGAGAAACCAAAGGAACGTATACTTGAATATCTTGCAGTCCAGGCACTTGTCAAAAAGGTTCGTGGCCCTATACTTTGTTTTGTGGGCCCTCCTGGTGTTGGGAAGACTTCGCTTGCCAAATCTGTTGCAAGAGCTACAGGAAGAAAATTTGTTCGGCTTTCACTTGGAGGCGTCAGAGATGAGGCGGAAATTCGTGGACACAGACGTACTTATATAGGCGCAATGCCAGGCAAAATTATCCAGTCCCTGAAAAAAGTCGGCGTAAATAATCCGGTATTTTGTCTTGATGAAGTAGATAAGATGAGCATGGATTTCCGTGGCGACCCTTCAGCCGCTCTTCTTGAGGTACTTGATCCTGAGCAGAATTTCAGCTTTAATGATCATTATTTGGATTTGGACTATGATCTTACAGATATTCTTTTTATCACAACCGCAAACACCTTGCCGGATATACCTCTTCCTCTTCAGGACAGAATGGAAATTATACGACTGCCAGGCTATACTGAATTTGAAAAATATCATATAGCCAGAGATTTTCTTATAACTAAACAAATAAAAATGAACGGGCTTGAAGGCAAGAATATAGGTTTTTCGAAAAACTCGGTTTATTCAATTATACAGCTTTACACTCGTGAAGCCGGTGTAAGGAATTTAGAACGTGAGATTGCTTCCATATGTCGCAAACTTGCACGTAACGTTGTAAAAAATAAAGATAAAAACACATTTAATATAACAGAAAAATCTTTACAAAAATACTTGGGGCCGCCTCGTTTCAGACATGGTCAGGTAGAGGAAAAGGATCAGATAGGTATAGTTACAGGACTTGCCTGGACACAGGTGGGTGGTGATTTGCTGTGTATTGAAACTTTGATTATGCCTGGTAAAGGTGAGCTTATCATGACCGGCAAACTGGGCGATGTAATGAAAGAATCCGCTCAGGCTGCCGTAAGCTATGTCCGCTCACGCGCCGTTAGACTTATGATTGATAACGAGTTTTACAAGAAGTACGATATTCATATACATGTTCCTGAAGGAGCCATACCAAAGGACGGCCCTTCTGCAGGCATTTCTATATGCACGTCTATAGTCTCAGCCCTAACGAAAAGGCCTGTTTACCGTGATATTGCCATGACCGGAGAGATCACTCTACGTGGAAGAATCCTTACAATTGGGGGATTAAAAGAAAAAATTCTGGCTGCCCATAGAGGGGGAATTAAAAAAGTAATTATTCCCAAAGAAAACGAAAAAGACATAAATGAAATACCCTCTATAATATTAAAGCAGATAGACATTGTTTTGGCGGATCATATGGATGATGTTTTGTCTAATTCTCTGCTCATTAACGAGGGAGATACACTTTTCAAGAAAGATGATATTCCTTTTGAAATGATACCAAAGTCAGAAAAATTAGATCAGGAAAGAGCTATTATTTAATCTTGACATAACGCTAACTAATTAGTATAAAAAAATCTTTTTAAAAAAAGATATGGGTTGAGGTTGTATTAAAATCGTTTGGGCGGGTAGCTCAGTTGGGAGAGCATCGGCCTTACAAGCCGAGGGTCACAGGTTCAAGCCCTGTTCCGCCTACCATAAAATTTACAACGATTTGAGACCGTTTGAAAAATGTTCAAGTTCAAGGAAGGAGAAAGTTTTAACTGCAGGAATACATTGAGTATTTATATGCTTAAAATTTGAGTCTGATGCCGAACCTGGGCAAAAAAGGGAGTGTTTTGCAAAGGTCTCATTTTGGCAGGCATAGCAATAGCCTTATATTAAAAAATATTCTATTTTGGGGGCGTAGCTCAGCTTTGGTTAGAGCGCCGGCCTGTCAAGCCGGAGGTCGCGAGTTCAAGTCTCGTCGTCCCCGCCACTATAAAATAAAGGGGTTTGGTGATATATGCCAACCCCTTTTTTTAAATGCCTAAAAAACAAATTCCAACCCTATTTCCAACTTTCAGCTCACTTTCAATACCCCAAAATACATTTATTCACTAATTTTCAAGCTATAGTTTTTAAACAAAACAATTTGTTTTGGATCAATTATCCTGCTCCTGGATTAACAAAAACGTTTGGATTGACATTTAGCGCTAATAGATACTCTCTTTGCTGTTCCGTAAGTGGTTTATTAAGTCTTCGACCTGAATTTTCCCGATTGGAATTTTGTAAAAAATAACTTATTGATTTAATTGATCAAAAAATTTTTAGTGTAGTGACAATTGACCAATTTAGCCACTAAAACTGCTTCAAAATATAGCTTTAGAAGTAGAAAAATCACTCAAAATCTACAAAAAGTATGGTCAAATGAGACCATCAAGAAGCTTGTTAGTCTCAATTGTTACTACACTAAAAAAATAATGTTAAATAATATCAGGTGGTTAAAAATGCGTCAGTGTTGATTTGGAAAATTTCGGATTATATCATATATTATATTTTATGTAAAGATTTTAATGAAACTTTATACTAGAATAAAACTTTACTTTTTAGGAAGCCATCAAATATAATACCTATTACCGTTCACTGTTAACGGCGAACTATTACTAATGGAATAATTTCATGCGCGCTATGGTTTTAAGCAAATCAGGGGAGCTCCTTCGTCAATTAGATATTGCCAAGCCTGAACCGGGCCCTGAGCAGTTATTAATTCGTATAACTGCATGTGGTGTATGCAGAACTGATCTGCACATTATAGATGGTGAGCTAAACAGACCCAGGCTTCCACTTGTTATGGGTCATGAAATCATCGGAACGGTTATTAAAAAAGGATTAAAGGTAAAACGATTTTCTATTGGCGACAGAGTTGGAGTGCCCTGGCTTGGTTATACCTGCGGCAAATGTAAATATTGTTGTTCAGGAAAGGAAAATCTATGCGATTTGGCAGGTTTTACCGGATATACCATTGACGGAGGTTATGCAGAATACACAAAAGCAGATCAGAGATTTTGTTTTCATATTCCGGGGTTTTACTCTGATGCAGAGGCTGCTCCATTATTATGTGCCGGTTTGATAGGTTATCGTTCGCTTGTTATGGCAGGTGATGCGGAGCACTTGGGTATCTATGGCTTTGGTGCTGCAGCACAT
>JAJSZP010000165.1 GCA_030262775.1 Deltaproteobacteria bacterium
CCTTAACACCGTCTAATCTGCTCAGATCAAAGTCTTTTTCCTTTATAAGTTTTATTAAAAAACTCGGTGTTGCGCTCTCAAACCAGTAATTGCTGAATTCTGCGTTGTCGAACAAAAAAAGTATTAAAAACGGATTAAAGACCTTTTCGCAACTTCTGCTAAAACAAAAACCATCGTACCAGTATGTTATCTTCTTAATTAATTCAGATTTATCAATAGCTTCGGATTTTAAAAACTGATCTATATGCTCTTTAAAACAGCTCTCCATTTCTTGCCGGGTTATTCCAAGAAGCGATGAATATCCGGCATTCATAGAAATATCTTTTAGATTGTTCAACCCGCTGAAAACACCTGCCTTGGAAAACTTGCTCACACCAGTAAGAAAAACAAACCTGATATATTCATCGCATGCCTTGATAATGGTATAAAATCCCTTTAATATTTCCCGAAACTCAACTGCTAGTTCCTTATTCTCAATATTATCAATTATCGGCTTGTCATATTCGTCAATAAGGACAACAACTTTATTAATTTCGCTCAGTTTGGTCAAAAGCTCATCAAACTTAATATCATACTGTGTCTGTTCAAGCTGGATCCCATATAGTAAAGCTGTTTTTTCAAGCTGATATACAATATAGTTTATTAGTTCATTGGCGCTTCCTGCTTTTGATTTACTGAAATCAATCCTTACAACAGGGTACTTTTCCCACGCATAATCTGCCTTGTATATCCACAGATCCTTAAACAGCTCCTTCTCACCTTCAAATATCTCGTTCAACGTGGAAATCAAAAGACTCTTCCCGAACCTTCTCGGCCTGGAGAAAAAATATACACTCCCCTGAACAATCAATCTGTGAATATGCTCTGTCTTATCCACATACAGATAATTTCCATCTATCAATTTTCGAAATGTCTGTATTCCTACAGGAAGTCTCTTCATAAGTTCATTGCCTTACTATCGGCTATCATCTTTCTTTTGGTTTGCTCCAACACGTTAGTGAAAGGTTACTTCAGGAATTTTTATAACCCGAACAGCATCTTGGAAATTGTTCTTGGTTCTTCCATTAGTCCATCATATGCGTCCTTCGAGATATAATTCAACATCATGGATAGCTCTATTTGCGTATCTAATTCATTGGGCAATGTTTATATGAATACCTGGACGTTACGAGATAAACCTTTTTTGAAAATAGCAAGGCTTTTTCCCACACATCCAGTTTTCTATGTAGCCTGGTTTCTTCTGTTTGTCTGTCTTTATCTTTCATCAAACTTTTTACCTTTCACCTTTCACTTAAAAGTCGGCTTTTCGTTCTCCACAAACATCTTACTCCACAGAGCAAGAGTAAGAAGAGCGGTAATTTTGCTCGGTTCATGCGCCTTGCCGCTTAGGTGATTATCAAGCAGCTCGTTAACTCTTTCTATCTTGAAAAATTGGGCAAGAAATTCATTATTACGAACGGACTTTTCAACAAAATCCCTTGATCCGGTTTTTATTGCTTCGTGTGTGTTAAGATAATTATCATTCATTTTTGCATATCTTCGGCCAATGGTGGCTCTGATAAGCGGATTGCGAATTAAACCTTCCCATCTCCACTGGAGACCTTTCCTGATCCATGAGACATTAAGAGGCAATTTTGTTTCGTTATGCGGCACAGAGGCCACCTTTGGTAAGTATTTTACGATCATTTTTCTATAGAGATTCTGGAATATCATCAGCTCGGAAGGCACGTGATATATAAAGTCTACAAAGTCGCAATCCAGAAAAGGGCTTGCCACTTCAGCTACAAAATCAAATACATGGAGGTTGAAAGAGGTATACTGCCTCTGGCGTTCAAGGGTGCTGAAATACCTGGACCTGAAATACCTGTTTCTGGATGGGCATTGGAAATATCTTGACCGCAAGGTCTCAAAAGTCTTTCCTCTGACTGTCTGGTAGATGCTATCTTTCATATAGACAGCCATATCTTTGTCTTTCATGATATCTGCATGAAGAGCATATTGACTTTTTATAATACCTTCGTCATCTGTCCCACCATGAACGCCAAGGGAGTAAAAATGGGACCAAGAGCCGCAAATAATGTCTCCGAAAAAGCCTGTCATGATAGAATCCAGAGAATTCTCGCGGATAAAAGGATAGGTTAACAGCATGTGAGCATTCAGACAATTGACAGTGCCTTCCAGCAGCCAAACAAATCTTTCTGCCTGGTCTCGAAGATAGGTGCTTTCTATAGGAATAAAGCCATGTTCGTACCCAACATTCTTGGCTATATTCCTGCCGTAAGCAACATCGTAAGCACACTGATTTCCATACGAGAATGCCTTGACCTCGCCTTTGAAGTCAAGCCTATCCAGTACGCCCGCCAGAGTCCGGCTGTCAAGGCCTCCGCTCAGGGGAAGGGCTATACTCTTGTTGGGATCTATTTGCCTTTGAGTTGCTTTAGCCAGCATCTCCGCAAACTGATCTACATAATCCTCTTCCAGCCACAGAGGATCGTCTTCGCTGTGAAAGGAATAGTCCCAATATTTTTTAATAGACAAGTTTCCATCGCTTTTAAAGGTGGCCACCGAAGCAGGTGGCAATAATTTGATGTTTACAAAAAATGTCCTGTCCTGTGTGCTGTAGCCAAGCGCCATAAAGTCAGCCAAACCCTGCTGATCAATCTTTTTTGGGAAGTCTTCATGCCAAACAATGGCTTTATACTCGGATGCAAAAAGAATACGCTGTGGGGTAACCCAATAAAAAAGCTTGCAGAATCCGTAGCGGTCGTTTATCAAATTTAGGACTTTCTCTCTCTTATTCCAGATAGCGATCACGAACCTTCCGTTCAGGTTGCAGAGACCGTCTATTCCTTCCTTATTGTAAAGTGTCAGCAATAAATTCCCTGCAGAAACGTCCCCCATGTTTTGAAAATTCAGGCCCGTTCTCTTCTTCAAATCCTCCTGATCCCAGAGGTATCCCCAAAAAGTTATAGCAGTATTCGTGTCTTCGGCTACCAAATTTTGTAAAGAATAGACCTTTAACCGAACTGCGCCAATGGCAGCATGCTTTGCGATATAAATCTCCTCCTCTGCAGGTGAGGTGTGATTGAGAATTTTGACCATGCGCCTGATTTGTGTATCTGTTGAGGCGCCGTCCTGCTTGAAATCAACTATTCCCGCTATTCCTGGCATTTAATAATCTCCAAGGTTAATGATTACATGGTCTTCTACCAGATGAATCTTTGTTCCAAATGGTGATGATATTCTTTCCAAATGCTTCATGATGTTATTGAAAACTTTCCTTGAAGGATAATATAGCTTTTTACGAAGTCTCAAGATTGGACTTTTAAATTCAGAAGCTGAGGATTAATAAAAGCTATTCCGTCAAAACGCGAATCTTCCTCAACAATGAACGATGTCAAAGTGTAATTTATAATAACCCATTTATTAGTTGTGCGATCAAATACACCGGTACGAAGGTCATAAATGCCAGGCGCCAGATTTACTGTTAGACCAAAGGAAAACAAAGCGGATTCTCCCTTTTTTACTGAGAGGGAGCTTCCACCAAGACGCATTGAATTGGTACTGAAAATTATTAGTTCAGAGCTGGATCGTATTACCGATGATATAAAGATATCAAGATACTCTTTTTTAAAAAGAATCTCAATGTTTACTTTCGCTTGTTCTCCACTCTTAAAAATAGTTTTTATTGTGCCTTGACTGTCAAAAAGTCCCCCTTTTTTTAAAGTGATAAAATTACCTTCATTGGAATCATGGGTTGTTTGGGTAATTGTATTTAAATAATGCCTTATTACGTTCTCCGCAAGTCCCTCGCGATCGACAGCACCCTTTGAAAGCAGGATCACCCTATCACACAAAGATGTGACAGCGTGGAGATTATGAGATACAAAGACAATCGTCGTTCCCTGGGACTTGAAGGCTCTCATCATATCAAAACACTTTCTCTGGAAACCTATATCTCCCACACTCAATATTTCATCAACCAGCAACACATCAGGATCTATGTGGACTGCCACGGAAAAGGCAAGTCGTGCAAGCATCCCTGAGGAATACCACTTGACAGGTGTCTCCATGAATTCTTGTAACTCGGCAAACTCCACAATTTCATCATATTTTCTCTCTATCTCCTGTCGCCTCATC
Source organism: Deltaproteobacteria bacterium (assembly GCA_030262775.1). Classification (GTDB taxonomy): domain Bacteria; phylum Desulfobacterota; class Desulfobacteria; order Desulfobacterales; family ETH-SRB1; genus B13-G4. The sequence continues at coordinate 4,141 of JAJSZP010000165.1, forward strand.
CCAAGGATTGTGGCATTCAGGTAAACATTTTCTCGCCCATTGAATTCGGGGTTAATACCTGCCGCCAGTTCTATCAAGGCGCCTATCCTGCCATGAACTACTATCCTTCCTCCATCAGGTCGCAGAATACGGGAAAGAAGCTTTAAGGTGGTAGTCTTACCGCTACCATTGGGTCCGATTATACCCAAGGCTTCTCCTGGCTCAACTTGAAAATTTACATCCCTTAATGCCCAGAATTCCTTATTCTCTTTATCAGACTTGTTGCCGCTCATGCCAAAAAGCTTCTTAAAGGGCGTTAGTAAAGTATCCCGCAGTGAATCAGAGACATAAGTTTGGCTGAATTTTTTGGATACATGGTCAAAAATAATGGTTGGTTGCATTGGTACCTCGGGGAAAAGTAATTGGTGAAAAGTGAAATGTCAAAGGTGAACAGTGAAAAGTTAAAGGTGAAAAGTTATTTCAGGGACCTTGATAGGCCGAATAGCATCTTAGAGATTGTTTTTAGTTCTTCCATTAATTCGGAAAGAACTTTGAAAGAACTTTTGGGCCATTTACTTTTCAAGTTTTATTCCACGTATTGCAAATCATTTCATTTGCTTCACTATTGTCCTGATTATGACTATTCCGATAGAGTCGTATTTTCTTATGAGACAGGCATAATGCCGCGAAAAGTTTTTTATGATTCTGTATCTTTCTGTGGCCAATATAAAAGAAGCACACTCTGCTATATTACACCTAAAATGAGCGTTTCAAATTGAGCATTGGATTAAAATATCATAAAAATAGAATGAAATTCAATGAGTTATCAAATAGCTTCGTAAACTAAGCTTACAACCCAATGGCTATATTTGAAAGATAAAAAATATAGCCCAATTTTGAAACCCTTCGGGATTGCCGATGTTAGTTCATCTTCTGCGTTAAAGCGCATTTGCAATGGCTATGTTCCCTTTAAATGTTGAAAATTAATCAATGATTCCTATCTTTTTGATATATTCCGAAAAGGAGGAAGCCATGAAAAACAAAGACTTTTCACAATTACTACT
>JAJSZP010000166.1 GCA_030262775.1 Deltaproteobacteria bacterium
TTACAGGAATGATGGGGCCATATATGGCTCCGATGCAGCAAATGTTCCCCTTACAGTAACATTTTCAACTCTCTGTGCGCTTACCATTGTGCCGTGGTTAACGCACCTGCTGCTGAAAAACATGAATATCCGCAAGGTGACTGGCTCCCAAACAAATCAGATAAAACCAAATCATGATAAAGATATAAATGTATGGATCGGGCGAATCTACCGCAAACTTCTATCTCCTTTTCTCAAATCAAAAAGCAAAAGATACATGCTTCTGGCTGCTATTATTTTTCTCCTTTTAGTATCCATAGGTCTTGCTGTTTTCCGATTAGTGCCCTTGAAAATACTTCCTTTTGATAACAAAAATGAATTCCAGATAGTTATTGACATGCCGGAAGGAACTACACTTGAAACCACCAATACTGTTGTACAGTCCTTTGAAGATTTTCTCAGGGAAATCCCTGAAATTACCAGCTTTGTGTCCTATGTGGGAAACTCGTCTCCCATGGATTTCAACGGCATGGTTCGTCACTATTACCTAAGGAAAGGAAGCCACCTTGCAGATATCCGTATAAATCTCGCTGAAAAAAATAAACGGAAGCAACAAAGCCATGCTATTGTTCTCCGGCTTAGAAAGGAACTCGAAGACATTGCAAAAGCCGGCAATGCAGTAATCAAAATTGTTGAAGTCCCTCCCGGCCCCCCTGTGCTTTCGACAATTGTGGCTGAAATCTATGGTTCCCCTGACCGTTCTTATGATCAAATCATAAAAGGAGCAGAACATATAAAGAATTTAATGGCAGCAGAGCCTTTTGTAGTGGATATTGACGACACAGTTGAAACCAGGCGCAACAAGATAGATTTTATCATTGACAAGGAAAAGGCTGCTCTTCACGGAGTTTCAACAAATGAAATTATTCAAACTTTGAAAATAGCAATAGGAGGCGCTGCGCCTGCCACAATACATACTCCTGAAGAAAGGCAGCCTCTAAATATAAAAATAATTTTACCGAGAAAAAATAGATCAGGAATTACTTTTTTATCCCAAATACCGCTTAAAACAAATACCGGCAAGATGGTTTCTCTGGCAGAACTTGTAAAAATAGTTCTCATCCCTGAAGACCAGCCTGTTTATCATAAAAACCTTGAACGCGTGATATATGTGACGGGAGAAATGGCAGGCAGAGCTCCTGGCGAAGCTGTTCTTGATATGCAGAAAAAACTTAAACAAACTCCGCAGCCGCCTGGAATCACAGTAAAATGGTCAGGTGAAGGCGAATGGAAGATAACTCTCAGGGTATTCAGAGATATGGGTATAGCATTTGCGGCAGCTCTAATGGGAATCTATATTCTTCTTATAATGGAAACAAATTCATTTTTCATGCCGATATTGATTATGATGTCAATACCACTTACACTTTTGGGCATCATGCCTGGCTTCTGGCTGCTGAATGTTTTCACCGGAGAACAGGTGGGCGGCTTCTTCAACCCTGTCTTTTTTACAGCAACAAGCATGATAGGCATGATAGCTCTTGGTGGAATTGTAATAAGGAACTCCCTTGTTCTGATAGATTTTATTAAAAACGCTATTAATGAAGGCATACCTTTTAAAGAAGCTATTCTCCAAAGTGGAGCAATAAGGATACGGCCTATATTACTTACCGCTTGCACAACTGCCATTGGCGCCTGGCCCATTACACTGGATCCGGTTTTCTCAGGCCTTGCCTGGGCTCTGATTTTTGGACTTTGTGCATCCACAATTTTTACGCTTATAATAGTCCCTGTTACATATTTCTCTCTTTATAGGACAAAGCTAACAATTTAGGTCTTTCAAAAAAACTTTTTTGACAAGATTAACATATCGAAATTCATCGACTCTCTGGTAATTTCCGTGGTTCTCATTTATCTTTTTTACCAGCGCCAGAGTATGCATCACAGCTTCAGGCCATCTTTGCCCGATTTCAAATCACAAAAATATCAAAATAGCCCGCTATTCCATCGTAAGCGCTCAATAAACCGCATCTTCACATAGCCAAGCATCCATGTCATATTGGACCGAAACTTATAAAAAGTGGAGGTTCATTATGACAGAAGCAAAGCAGACACAGGAACAAAAGAGAACATTCTGGCAAAGGCATATAACTTCCTGGGAAAAGACAGATATAAGCCAGGCAGAATATTGCCAACGGAACGGGTTGAGTTCAAGATCCTTTGGCTACTGGGAAAAAAGGCAAAACAATGCGAAGGTTAATCCAGTATTGTTTGTTCCTGTTCCATTAGTGCCGTCAATGGATGTCGGCGCTAAAGTTGGGAGAGCGCCCCTTTGTATCGTGATAGATAATAGATACCGGATTGAAGTCGGCGATGATTTTTCCCCTGGTTCAGGAAAGCATGGAACTTGATCCCTTTTCTAGTCATCTGTTTGTTTTTTGCAACCGAAGGCGAAATATCCTGAAGATTCTATACTGGGATAGAAACGGGTTTTGCCTGTGGAGCAAGCGGCTTGAAAAGCATTTTTTCAGATGGCCGGGGTCAAGTGAAGAAGTAATGAAAATTGAGCAAAGGGAGTTGATGTGGCTGATAAAAATCATGTAATTGTGCTATGTAAATTACATGATATCAAGTTGTTGTAAGCCTTCAAAAGACATTTTAGAACTGCAGCAGATCAACGCCTCCCTTGTCGATGGATTTGCTAAAAAAGAACGATTTTATGAATCGGAAATCAAGATATTAAAAGAACAGATTCGGCTCCTTCAGGACAAGCTTTTCGGTCGAAAATCAGAAAAAATCAAGAGCGACTCAAAGGAGCATCAGCTTTTGCTTTTTGATGAAACTGCCGAAGATACTATCCTGAATTCTGACATTGAAGATACGGTCGAGGTTCCCGGCTACAAACGTAGGAAAAGGGGTCGAAGGCCCTTGCCTGCTGACCTGCCCCGCATCGAAGTCGTTCACGATTTAAGTGATGAAGAAAAGATTTGTTTCTGCGGATGCCGGAAAAGCTGTATTGGCGAAGAAGTATCCGGGCAGCTTGATATTATACCTGCCCTGCCATAAGAATGGAAAAGCTTATGATGTAAATCGCAAGCGGGTACAGCGGTTAATGAGATTAATGAGGATAGAGGCTATCTATCCGAAATCAAAGACAACCAATAGGGATAAAGAGCATAAGATTTATCCAAATTTATTGCGAGATGTAGAGGTAGTAAGAGCTGATCAAGTGTGGAGTACCGATATTACATATATTAGGGTTGGTAAAGGGTTTGCCTATTTGACTGCTATAATTGATTGGTATAGCCGATATGTTTTGTCATGGAAATTGAGCAACACTCTTGAAAACACTTTTTGCATTGAAGCCCTGGAAGAATCTCTGGGTTATTCAAAACCTGAGATATTCAACACAGATCAGGGAAGCCAGTATACAGCAAGTAATTTTTTAAAACCACTGGTAGACCGCGATATTAAGATTAGTATGGATTCAAAAGGCCGAGCATTGGATAATATTTTTGTTGAAAGGTTGTGGAGATCAGTCAAATACGAGGAGGTATATTTAAACGAATACAAAAAAATGAGTGACGCATACATCTTATTGAAAAATTATTTTAAATTTTATAATGAGGAGAGGTTCCATCAGGCATTAAATTATAAAGTTCCCAAGGAGTTTTATCTGATTTAAATTGAGGTGACAGTTCCCAACCCATTGGGATTTAACGCATTATAGACCAAAACATGAATTTAAAAGGAGGGCAGCAAGTTACACTGCCCCATGCTTCGATCATCAATTCCGGAGCTTGGGTTGCTTCCCAGCATTGCCCTATCCTCCGAATTGATGCAAACAGGATACCGGGGATTTATTAAAAAAACAAGAAAGGAGAAGCATTTTAGCGATGTATTTTTTGGATTCAACAGGTCTATTTTTTTTGAAACATCTAAAAAAAAGTAAAAATCGGTCTTGACAATGGGGAGCACCATAATAGAGAGTATCAGTATCTTAATAGGCCCAGAAGGAAATCTGGATACCTATTAAGTAGGGTGATAGCACACCCCGTGTCGGAGATGCTAACTCCGGCCCGGCTAAAGGGCAAACACTGCATAGACCCATTTGCATGACGTGTCGTGGCACGCTAAAAACGCAACCCTTGTAAACGGATACTCTTTGCATCTGCTTGTCCGCTTCGATCCGCTGTGGCCACAGCGGGGAGATAGCGCCAGCCAAGGCGCGAATAAAATACTTCTGGGGTTAACAGCCCGGGCCGGCTTGGGCTTAATCATAAGGAATAAACTTATGAAAAAGCTCAAATTGGTAACAGAGCTTTTGATTTCTATTGCGGCAGTCCTTGCAGCTATTGCGAAAATCATTTCTCTGTTACCTTAGTGGTTTGGCAGGTGGGTGTTTCGGCACTCACCTGCCATTACTATAATATCAGATAATCAAAAAACAATATAACCAATTATCCAACACCAGAAGCCACGCCGTTTTGAGGTTCGCAAAGTTCCTGTTCGCTTCTGGTGTAGGTGAGTTCAACGTTATATTCAAGGAGGAATAATGAAAAATTTTGTACTTGCTATCACTTTATTTTATTTTTTAACCCCAAGCTTGGGTTATTGTGATGAATTAACTTTAGAGAAAAAAACCGCTATTAAGGAACTGTTAGCGATCACTGGTGCAACCCAAATCGGCGAACTCTTTAGCAACGCATTTACTCAGCAAATGACGCAAGTATTGAAAAAATCAAAACCTGATATTGATCCAAAAGCTTTTGATATCATAGACGAAGAAGTGAAAGCATTAATTCATGAAGAACTTGTAGTAAATGAATCACTTCATCCTTTCATGTATCCCATTTATCATAAATATTTAACTTTGGAAGAAACAAATGGATTAATTCAGTTTTATAAAACTCCTTTAGGACGGAAAGCAATTTCCGTAATGCCTAAAATGACACAAGAAGGCATGAAAGCTGGTCAAGCATGGGGGCAATCAATAGGTCAAAAATTTCAACAGAGAATATTAGATCGTTTCAAAAAAGAAGGCATAAAATAGACAAATGAATCAATAACCACGCTTATAAAACGTGGTTTGAATTCGACCTATAAGGCCGTTCTCAGCAAAACCCATAGGGCCTTGCTGAAATAAGATTGAGTTGTTCCCATTTTTTT
>JAJSZP010000167.1 GCA_030262775.1 Deltaproteobacteria bacterium
AAGGACTTGCGAAAAGTCTCGACATATCCATTGGTATGCCTACGCTTTTCGCAAACCTTGCTGCATCAAGATCTTGGCACATTTCTTCGCAAAAAATCGCTCAACTTAGGAACGTGGACGAATTAACTTCCACAAATAGGCGCACAAATTTGGGTCGAATTTGTTTGATCTCAAATCACAAAAGTTGAAGTAATAGCGAGCTATTTCAATATGTTTGGGATTTGAGATCGGACAAAGGCGGCCTGAAGCTGTGATGCATAGTTGTGGAAGTTAATTCGTCCACGTTCCTTAGGTTGAAAGGAGAACAAAGTTATGCTGCATAAAGTTAGCATAGCTGGACTGACAATTGATCCGGCTTCAAACACACCGGTCGTTATTTTAAGGTCTGATAAAGATGATCTGGCAATTCCTATATGGATAGGGTTGCTGGAAGCTACCTCTATTGCCTCTACTCTTCAAAATATTAAGTTTGAACGCCCCATGACTCACGATCTTTTTAAGAATTTTACCGATCTTCTTGATATCAAAATACAAAAGATCGAGGTGTGTGATTTAAAAAACAACACTTTCTACGCAAGAATATATTTTATTTATGAAAAGGGTAATTTCAGCATGGATGCTCGACCCAGCGATGCAATTGCTCTGGCACTTCGATATAATGCCCCAATTTATGTTGATGATGATGTTATTGAAAAGTCAACAATGTCTAATACCCATGCCGAAGCCCTTGATAAGACCGAAGAAGGAAAAAAGTGGGCAGATTATCTTGAAAAGCTTTCGCCTGGAGATTTTGGGAGATATAAGGTATGATAGATCTTCATACACATACGATTTTCAGTGATGGCGTTTTAATACCTTCCGAGCTTGTTAGAAGGGCAGAGTTTGCTGGATTAAAAGGAATTGGATTGACGGATCATGGTGATTTTTCAAATATTGATTTTATACTTCCAAGAATAGTTGCCATAGCAGAGAAACTAAATAGCGTTTTAAGCATAAAGGTTGTTCCCGGGATAGAAATAACACATGTACCGCCAAGCCTGATTGCAGATGCCGCAAAAAAGGCGCGTTCTTTAGGAGCAAAGATCATTATAGTGCATGGAGAAACAATTGCCGAACCCGTTGCTCCAGGCACTAACAATGCTGCTATAGAGGCAGATATTGACATTCTGGCGCACCCCGGTCTTATAAGCGAGGAAGAAGTTTTAAAAGCAAAGGAGAATGGAATTTTTTTGGAGATATCAGCCCGTAAGAGGCATTCTCTGACAAACGGACATGTTGCAAAGCTTGCCGGGAAAACAGGCGCAAAGCTTGTCATCAACACGGATGCGCATGCGCCTGAAGATTTGATTGATGAAAAAATGGCAAAAAAAATTGTTCGTGGGGCAGGTTTGACCGAGAATGACTATGATATAATGCAAAAAAATGCTTCCTTATTTATTAGGTAGATAGGTGGGAGATGTTTTCAGTTTCCAGACTTAAACCTTCAGCCTTCCACCTGACTATTCACCAATTTGGCAACTATTTTTTTACTTGACTAAATAAAAAACATCATTTATATATGACATAAATAAATAAATTTGATTCAGTAAATTATGGGAATACAGAAATAAAGATTGTATGCATTTTCCCATCTTAATATCAGGTTTGGAAGAGGAATTTTGGGATAAAAAATCAAAGGAGGAATCTATGTCTCTTGATCCAACTAAGCATCAGGATTGGGAAATTGCCGAAGATGCTGAAAAAAATATGAAAACCGTATATCAACTGGGAGAGGAACTCGGGCTTGAGAAAGAAGAGTTGCTTCCGCATGGGCATTATGTGGCAAAATTAGATTTTGCAAAGATTGTTAAACGTCTTGAAGGAAAACCGGACGCGAAATATATTGATGTGACCGCAATAACTCCTACTCCACTCGGAGAAGGGAAAAGTACTTCTGCTATGGGATTGGTGCAGGGATTCGGCAAGAGAGGCAAAAGAGTAATAGGAGCTATACGCCAGCCTTCCGGAGGTCCCACAATGAATATTAAGGGGAGCGCTGCAGGAGGCGGGCTTGCGCAGTGTATTCCTCTTACACCTTTTTCATTAGGTCTGACCGGCGATATTAATGCTATCATGAATGCTCATAATTTAGCCATGGTGGCTTTGACATCAAGGATGCAGCATGAAAACAATTATTCTGATGAGATACTGGCTAAAAAGAATTTAAAACGGCTGGATATTAATCCGAAAAATGTTGAAATGGGATGGATACTTGATTTTTGCGCCCAGTCTCTTCGTAATATAATAATAGGTCTTGGTGGAAAGATGGACGGTTTTCCCATGCAGTCCAAATTTGCAATTGCTGTAAGTTCCGAGATTATGGCTATTTTAGCTGTTGCTACAAGCCTGAAAGACATGCGTGAGCGAATGGGTAAAATAGTTGTCGCATATAACAAAAGTGGCGAACCAGTTACTACAGCAGATCTTGAGGTTGACGGCGCCATGACTGCATGGATGGTGGAAGCCCTGAATCCTAATCTCATGCAAAGTCTTGAAGGACAGCCAGTCTTGGTGCATGCAGGACCATTTGCAAACATAGCCATAGGGCAGTCATCAATCATTGCAGACAGAGTTGGATTAAAATTAGCAGACTATCATGTTACCGAAAGTGGTTTTGGAGCAGATATAGGTTTTGAAAAATTCTGGAACTTGAAATGCCGATTTAGTGGATTAAAACCACATTGCGCTGTAATCGTCGCAACCATTCGCGCATTAAAATGTCATGGCGGCGGACCTCCTTTACCTCCCGGCAAGCCAATGGATCCCGCATATCTTGAAGAGCATGTGGACTGGGTTGAAAAGGGATGCGAAAATCTGGTTCATCACATTAAAACGGTTAAAAAGGCAGGTATAAACCCGGTTGTTTGTATCAATTCATTCTATACTGATACAAAGGATGAGATAAATGCTGTTCGCAGATTATCTGAAGCCGCGGGCGCCCGTGCTGCTGTTTCAGAGCACTGGCTCAAAGGCGGTGACGGGGCATTGGAGTTTGCAGATGCAGTTGTTGATGCATGTGAGGAAGAAAACAATTTCCGCTTTCTTTACGAGCTGGATACTCCATTACGAAAACGGATTGAACTGATTGCAAAAGAAGTTTATGGCGCTGACGGTGTAAGTTATACCCCTGAAGCCAAAGCCAAAGCTATAAGAATGGAACAGGATCCTGAACTGGCAAAATTAGGGACATGTATGGTCAAGACCCATCTCAGCCTTTCCCATGATCCCACCAAAAAAGGCGTCCCAACAGGGTGGACTCTTCCTATACGGGATATTTTGACCTATAGTGGAGCAGGATTTGTTGTGCCGGTTGCAGGAGCCATCAGTCTTATGCCTGGCACAGCTTCAGATCCGGCTTACAGGCGCATTGATGTGGATGTTGAGACCGGAAAAGTAAAAGGGCTTTTTTGAGGGAGATTTAAATAATGTCAGCAAAGATTATTAGTGGAACTGAAATTGCCAAAGAAATAAGGGTAGAGCTTAAACAGGAGATAGCAGAATTAAAGGAAAAATATGGCCTGGCTCCTGGACTGGCAACAGTTCTTGTGGGCGATGACCCTGCATCCAAAGTATATGTCGGTCAAAAGGATAAGTCTTGTAATAACCTGGGTATTTATTCGAGGATGATCAACTTGCCGGGAGATGTTGCAGAGGAAGATCTCCTGAAATTGATTGATGAATTAAACAATGATTCCCGCATTCACGGTATATTGGTACAGTTGCCTCTCCCCAAACACATTAATAAAACCCGAGTGCTTTATAAAATAGATCCCAACAAGGATGTAGATGGTTTCCATCCTGTAAACGTTGGAAAAATGGTTATTGGAGAGAAATGTTTTCTTCCATGTACACCTCATGGAGTATTAGAGCTTTTAAGTCGTTCAGGAGTAAAAACAGAAGGAGCTGAGGTGGTAATAGTCGGGAGAAGCAACATCGTTGGGAAACCGGTCATGAATTTGATGCTTCAAAAGAGGCCCTCCGGTAATGCAACGGTGACTTTGTGCCATACAAGGACTAAAAATATATCTTTCCACACAAAACGGGCAGATATACTTATAGTTGCTACCGGTCATCCCAAAACAGTTACCGGCGATATGGTCAGAGAAGGGGTTGTTGTTATTGATGTGGGAGTAAACAGAATTGGAAAAACGCCTGAGGGAAAGGCGATTTTAGTAGGCGATGTTGAATTTGATAGTGTAAAAGAAAAAGCTGCTGCAATAACACCGGTTCCGGGTGGTGTAGGCCCGATGACAATTGTTATGCTGATGAAGAATACGGTGGAAGCAGCAAGAAATACTCTTTAAAGAAGTGGATTAGCTGAAGCTGATCGTTAATGTCGGAGGAACTGACTATGGCAACAAAAAGATCTCCCATAGGTGTTGGCCAGCGCTGTATGGGTATTGATTGCGAGGGAAGCACATGTGTCGCGGAGCAAGCTGAGAAACAGGGAGTAGTTACCTATATACAGCGCATGAACGGGCGTGCAATTGAGCCATGCCTTTTTGGTCAGGGGGGAACGTGCTGTCGTATTTGTTCCTTTGGACCATGTATGATGATAGAAGATGTTCCGGAGTCAATAGGACTTTGTGGCGCTACTCCTGCCACTGTAGCGGCGCGTAATTTTGCCCGTATGGTTGCCGGAGGAGCATCCGCACACATGGATCATGCCCTGGAGACAGCACTGGCATTTCTCGCTGCAGCCAGGGGAGAATCAGACTACAAAATCAAGGATGAAAAAAAGCTGCATGCGCTGGCAGAGGTTTTTGAAATCAAGACTGAAGGCCGAAGCACGAAAGATATCGCCATTGAGGTAGGTGAAAAGGCATTAGCTGAATTCGGTAAGCAGGAAGGGGGCTTATATTGCATAAAACGTGCTCCTGAAAAAAGGCAGAAATTGTGGAAAAAATTGGGGGTTACACCTCGCGGCATACAGCGGGAAGTTGTTGAGATAATGCATCGGACCCATATGGGTACGGACCAGGATTATCGCAACCTGATTTTCCAGGCTACCAGATGTGCCCTGGCAGACGGCTGGGGTGGTTCCATGCTGTCAACCGAACTGCAGGATATCATGTTCGGGACGCC
>JAJSZP010000168.1 GCA_030262775.1 Deltaproteobacteria bacterium
ATATTCATCATAGATTTGTTTATGCTCTTGTAGGTCCGCTTCTTCTTTTTGATAATATAAAATATTGCAAAGGTTTTTATGACCGTCCAATTGCCAGAGGCAAAAAGCAACTGAGACCTACCGGCGGCGGCAGAGTTACCGAACTTGTAATAAGACCACTGTTTTCTCTTTTTTTCCCTGAGCTTACCCAGATTATGCAGCCTCTCTCCGGCGAATATGCCGGTTACCGTGAACTTTTTGAGAAAATACCCTTTCCAATTGGCTATGGCATTGAGACCAGTATAATTCTTGATACTTATGAAAAATGGGGACTTGATGTTATTGCTCAGGTAGATCTTGAAAGGCGGGTTCACAGGAATCAGGATACTAAATCATTGGGGAAAATGTCTTTTGTTATTTTAAAGACTTTTTTCAAGCGCCTTGAGAAACGTGGTATGGCTGAATTAAAAAGCGACTTTTTTAACGAGATAATACAATACAAATTGGGAAAGAACGGATACCAGCCGGATATTTATAAAGATAGGGGCCTTGAAAGGCCGCCAATTATAGACATTCCCGAATATCAAAAAAAATTCAAAGTAATCTGAGAATACACTCCTTTCAGATTTCTCCCAATATATATTAAGAGTTTTCTCCTTGATAAAATTCCTTTTTTTCTATAATTATTAAATATGGGTTATATATTTGATTTTAATGATGCTGTAAATTATGATCAGTGGTATGATAAACCACAAAACAGATTTGTCGCTGACCTTGAATTCCGGCTTATGCTGGATATGCTCAAACCGATGGATGGGAATTCTCTTTTAGATATAGGCTGTGGAACCGGCGCAAGTCTTCTCCCCTTTTTAGACAAAGGACTACGGATTACAGGCATTGATCCATCCCCATATATGCTGGACATTGCTTTTAAAAAAATTGGACATCGCGTGGATCTGCATCGAGGGCCTGCTGAAGATCTTCCTTTTGATGATAATTCATTTAACTATGCCTGCCTTATAACTACTCTGGAATTTGTTAAAAATCCTGTAAAGGCAATTGAAGAGGCTTGCAGGGTTACAAAAGACAGGATTTTTATAGGCGCGCTTAACAGGCATGCTCTTAAGGGGATACAAATGCGGGTTAAAGGGATGTTTACCAAAAGTATTTACAACCACGCACAATTTTTCAGTGTCTGGGAATTAAAGAAAATTATCCGTGCTATTTTAGGCGATGTTCCTATATCATGGAGAACAGTCTGCCAGTTTTTATCGGCATCAGGGAAAATAACCACCAGCATAGAACGTTCAAGATTAGTACAAAGATGTCCTTTCGGGGCATTCATCGGCATTGTGTTTGCTCCTGTTCCCAGCTATATGACCAGACCACTTTCAATTACTTGCCAAGCCAAGCCTGCAAGCAATGCATTGGCAGGTTAAAAGAGGTTTTTGAGCACTATGGAAGCATATCTTTACAAACCGCTTAATGAAAAAAAAGTTAAATGCAATCTTTGCAACCATCGTTGTGTGATTAAAAATGGCGGGCGCGGAATATGCGGTGTACGTGAGAACCAGGAAGGAACCCTGAAGACCCTGGTTTATGGAAAGCTTATAGCAAGCAGTATAGATCCTGTTGAAAAAAAGCCTTTGTTCCATTTTTTCCCGGGGAGTCTGTCCTACTCCATAGCAACAGTCGGCTGCAACTTTAAATGTCTGTTTTGCCAGAATGCAGACATCGCCCAGATGCCTTCAGACCATGATGGAATGATAATGGGTGATTTTGTTACATCTGAAGAAATTGTGAATGCTGCAGAAAAGGAAAACTGCAAAAGCATAGCATATACATATACTGAACCCACCGTATATTTTGAATTTGCATATGATACTGCAAAAATTGCACATGAGAAGGGGATACGGAACGTATTTGTAACAAATGGCTACATGACTTCCGAAGCCCTTGAAATGATAAGTCCTTATCTTGATGCTGCAAATGTCGATTTAAAGGCTTTTAATGAAAAGTTTTATAAAGAAATTTGCAATGCAAAATTGGAGCATGTAAAAGAGACCTTGAAGCTGATGAAGTCACTTGGTATTTTTGTTGAGGTAACAACTCTTCTTATTCCCGGGCTGAACGATGACAAGCATGAGCTTGAAATGCTGGCCGAATTCATCGTAAAGTCTCTGGGTCCTGAAACCCCATGGCATATAAGCAGGTTCCATCCGACATATAAACTTTTAGACCGGCCTTCCACACCTGTAGAAACACTTGTTATGGCCCGTGAGATCGGTATTAAATCGGGCTTGAAATATGTTTATACAGGCAATGTGCCAGGTGATAATGGCGAGAACACGTTCTGTTATAAATGCAACAATATACTTATTGACAGGTGTGGTTTTTATGTAAGGAAAAATCTGATAGAAAATAGTAAGTGCACACATTGTGGGGCGCAGATAGATGGAGTAGGGTTGTAATTTTGCTGGAACAGATTCTTACATACGGCAGGATGATAAAGTTCAGCCATACTGTATTTGCTCTTCCCTTTGCTCTTTCAGCCGTGATACTTGCCCAGCGCCAGCATCATATGATTATATCAGATATTTTCTGGATTTTGCTTGCCATGATTGGAGCACGCTCCTCTGCCATGGGTTTTAACAGGATAACGGATGCAAAGTTTGATACAAAGAATCCACGCACCTCAAAACGAGATATACCATCAGGAAGGCTTTCTTTATCTTCAGCAGTAGTATTTGTAATTTTCTTTTCAGGTCTCTTTATATTTTCTTCAGCAATGCTCGGGAAAGCCTGTTTTTATCTTTCCTTTCCCATACTTGTTGTACTTTTCTCTTATTCCTATACAAAAAGATTTACCTGGCTTTCCCATATTTATCTGGGCTTCGCTATATCACTTGCTCCTGCAGGTGCATGGATAGCACTTGCCAAAAGCTTCTCATGGTCTGTTCTTATTCTTTCATTTGCCCTCATGACCTATATTGCCGGCTTTGATATTCTTTACGCGTGTCAGGACATCGAATTTGACAAAGATGAAGGGCTTTTTTCCATACCTGCTCATTTTGGTGTAAAAAAAGCACTTATAATTGCTTCTATTATACATCTTGCTTCTTTCTGTTTTTTCTTTCTGATCTATATTGTTTTTGATATGAACCTGATGTACTTTTGCGCTGTGCTTATAATTGGGCTTTTATTAATTATTGAGCACCAACTGGTTAGGCCTGACGATCTCAGCAATGTTAATTTTGCCTTTTTTCATGTTAACAGTTTAATTTCCATAACTTTATTTTTGGGTATTATGGCAGACGAGCTGGTCAGGCGGTGGATGTGAACAAGAAAATAGTAGTAGCAATATGTGGGGCTTCGGGGTCTATATATGGAATAAGGCTTCTCAAGGCTCTTTTGAAAAATCCGGTAAACATATATCTTGTAATATCAAATGCCGGATATAAAGTCCTTGAGCATGAAACAGGTTACAGCGGTGAATCCTTTTCATCTTTTTTAAAGGATAAAGGCATTACATTTAATAAAAATGCCTATTTATACACACACGATCAGGATGATTTTTTTGCTCCTCCTGCAAGCGGATCATTCAGGAATGACGGCATGGTCATTGCCCCATGCTCAATGAAAACACTTGGAGCAATCGCAGCCGGTATAGCAGACAACCTCATTCACAGGGCCGCTGATGTCAATCTGAAGGAAAAGCGTCCGTTGATCCTGCTGCCAAGGGAGACTCCTTTAAACATTATTCATTTGAAGAATATGTACATGGCAGCTAAAGCAGGCGCAACTATTATGCCTCCTTCCCCCTCATTTTATTCAAACCCCAAAAGCATCTCCGACCTTGTTGATTCTGTAATTGCCAGGGTTCTTGATTGCCTGAAAATTGAATATGATTTTATTAGAGAGTGGGGGTAAAAACACATATCAATTCCTCTATGACAACCTTCCTTTTTTAAAATCTGCAAATCATCTGGATATTTGATATAAGAAATTGCATATCACATGTTGTATATTTTAAGGTATCCAACCGAAATATATAGGCACTTTAGACTTATATCAAATATCCAGAAACCATTGCGGAAATTGATTTAGTGTGAGCAGATCAAAGGTGTAATGCTGTTTATTCGATTTGGATAGACTCAAGATAATTTTTTACAGCGCCAACAGAAAGGTTAAATGTTTTTGATCCAGATAGCATAATATGTGCATTATCTTTACTTCCGCAAAGTTCCGCAAATTTCGGGCCAATTGATGCCAAAGGATCAGAATTGTCAGGAATAAAATTTAACGCAGTTAAATAGTTATCTAATCGTTCTTTCAAAGTATTAAAGTAGTCAACCTCTTTACCCGTAGATGAAGATGAAAGAATTGAAATGTTTTGAGAAAAACTTTGAACAGCATTCCAAAATAATCCTGATAATTCTTTCTTTAAAGAACTTTCATCCAAAAAAAACGAAATGCTCCATCCAACGGCCAAAATTTTTAATAGTTGAATTTCATATTCAACTGAAACCCGGTTAATTCTTATATCCTCGGGCAAGTTTTGCAAAATCAGCTTTATATCTGAACGATCAATTGCAAAGTCAAATAGATCTTCACTTGCTTTTTCAATACTAACTTTTTCTAGAAAAAATTCATTCATTATATTCTTCAGATTCTTCTCTTGAACCTTGTACAGCCTCTTCAATTGTGTAATAAATATTTTTGAAAGTTTCATCAAAGCCGGTCGGAGAAAGCCTCCCTGCCTCTATAAATTTAACAACTATTTCCTTGGCTGATTTTAAAATTTGTTCGTCAATAGAGCTCATTTTACATACCTTTTCGCAAAAAAGTTTTTTTAATTATATTTTTTCCTTATAATCCTGACCGGTTCAAAAAGCACAGTGTATGGCCGCTCAAAGTTTTTTCAGTATTTTTTAATCCGCTAACAAAAAAACATGTGGGTGTCAAGAAACTATCTAATTCCAGCAATTCTAATTATGGCTTTTAATGATGGCCATCAATGTTGCTTTCGGCTTGGTTTCTGCCCCGGTTATAAGAAATCAGGCCAAGTGAGTAGAGAAAACTGCCAAAGGC